>JBLHLO010000268.1:0-3720 GCA_047621105.1 Alphaproteobacteria bacterium | reverse complement strand
AACAAAATTCAGGGCCGCCTGTTGCATCAGGCGTTCGGTATTGAAACTGGTAAAGGGTTCGGCCATCAGTTCAGGGCAGCCGATAGCCGCACAATTAAGAACGTAATGAAGGCGCGCATCCTTCCAAATCGGCCGCAAAATACGGTGTTCGATATCGTCAAGGCTGATCGGCGTGTTCTCGACCAATACCAGTTCCTTGCCCCACGGGCCCTTGGTGAACCAGCCGGGCGAGATCGAAATATCGCGGATCGAGGCGACTGGATAATGGTCGAGCACCACCTTGACCGTCAGTGCATTGTAGAAATTGATCCAATAGGCGCGCTGTTCACGCTTGTTCAACCGGCTTACCGGGACGCGTGAAAGCCAAGTGATATAAGCGCCGAGCGCCTTCTTACCCGTCGCATCAACGGCCCCATAGCGTACCCGGTTGGGGGCACCACCGATTTGCAACAAGTACCGGTTCAGAAATTGCCGCCAGGGGCTGTGATCAAGCACCCGGCGTGAAGCCGGATCAAATTTCTCCCAAAACGGCCAGGGCTCGGCCTTCGGTGCCGCTGCAAGCGGCCCCGCCAGGGACAGCACGAAGACCAGCGACAAAATCGCGGTGAAGACCGAAACATGCTTGGACATGGATGAACCATAGGATAAACGCCCATACACGCCAAATCACAGGCCTGCGAGCTGGCAGAATCCTGGCAAAACTGGGCGAGAGCAAAGCTACTTGCGTATAGCGACGATAAACAATCGGCGGAACGGCAGAAGCGTCGTACCGTCTTTGCGCATGGGATAGGCATCCCCCATGGCATCGGCGTAACGCTTAAGAAAATCCCGGCGTTCCCCTGGCTCAAGCGCCGCCAGAAGGGGTGCGGCCCCCGACCCTTTAGACCATTCCACGACCGGATCCTTGCCGGAAAGCACATGTAGATATTCGCTTTCCCAGATGTCGAGGCTGTCCGTACTGGCCGCCAACAAATCGTAATAAAATTCGGGTGTTTCGGGGCCGGGCTGAATGAGCGGCAAGATGCGCGCCGCCCAATGCGGCTCACGCGCCAATTGCTTCAAGACCATCATGCGCGGACTTGCCTCGACCCGCGGCATCTGCACGGCCAACACGCCACCATGTTTGATGCTCTCCAACAAGCGCGGCAACAAGCGCCGATGATCTGCAAGCCAATGCAAGGCGGCGTTGGAAAAGATCAGATGTGCGGGGGGCGCGGTCTTGAAAGCAGTAATGTCTCCCTGGATGAACCTGAGCTCGGGAAAGGAATCGCGCGCGGCGGCCAACATTTCTGGCGACGAATCGACACCATTTATTTTGGCCGTGCTAAAACGCGCCGCTAAGAGTGCCGTCGTCTCACCAGCACCGCAGCCGAGATCAAAGACTGAATGAGGCGCGTCTATCGGCACGCGCGACAATAAATCCACCGCCGGGCGCAGGCGCGGCCCAGCAAATTTTAGGTATTGGGCAGGGTTCCAGGTCATGCCTCGTCAGCGTCCTCAGTTCCAGAATTCTGGGTCCCGGAGGCCTTGGCATCAGGTGCCGCATATGTCTTCTCAGCCGCGACATATTCGGGAAAGCCGGCAATATCGCGAATATGGGCGAAGCTCGCCACGCCAGATGGCATCGCCCCCACTGCGAGCTTACCCAACGCGGCCTCAATCGCACCCGTTGCCGCCGCCAGCAGCGCCAATGGATAGGCGGCGATAGAAAAACCGATCTCTTCGAGCTGCTTTGGCGTCAGCATCGGGGTTACGCCGCCCTCCAACATATTGGCGAGATTAGGCCGTGATGTGGCCTTGCAGATGGCCGCCATCTCGTCCTCCGACATCGGCGCCTCGACGAAGAGAATGTCGGCCCCCAGGTCTTCGAACGCGCGGGCACGCGTCAGCGCCTCCTCAAGACCCAATACCGCGCGTGCGTCAGTGCGCGCTAAAATCAAGATATCCGCCCCCGCCTCGCGGGCGTCGACGGCGGCCCGCACGCGCATCAGCGCTTCATCACGGTCCACCACTTGCTTGCCCTGGGTATGACCGCAGCGCTTGGGCGCGACCTGATCCTCAATCATCACTGCGGCGAACCCCGCCCCCGCATATCCGTTCACCGTTCGACGCACGTTAAGCGCGTTGCCATAACCGGTATCGCCATCGCCGATCACCGGGATCGAAACCGCCGCGTTAATGGCACGTCCGGCGTCAAGCATTTCGCCGTAGGAAACCAGACCGGTGTCGGGCAACCCGAACCGTGCCGCCGAAACGGCAAAACCGCTCATGAAAGACAGGGAGAATCCCGCGCGCTCCACCAAGCGTGCAGACCAAGCATCAAAACAACAGGGCATGGTGATGATTCCAGGTCCCTTAAGCAGGCCCCGCAAACGGTCCGCAGGACTTACCTGCGGGACATTCATTCCGCCGCCTCCCTCATCGGCGCCGCGGCACACGGCAACGTCAGGCTGAAGACGGTCCCATCTGCACCGGTGCGTTTAAGCTCAATGTCACCGCCATGGGCCTGCATGACCTCACGGGCGATGGCAAGGCCTAGGCCAGTGCCCCCCGACCGGGCAGACCCGGCAAAGGGCCGAAACAGGTTTTCCACCGCACGAGGTGGCATGCCCGGGCCATCATCAACAACTTCGATGACCACCGGCGCGGCGCTGGAAAGACGCACGGTGACCGTCTCCGCCCCCGCCTCCACCGCGTTCTTGGCCAGATTAACGAAGACGCGGAACAATTCATCGCGGTCGGCAGCAATACCGATATTTTCCGCAATTTCTATTTTCAACACGTCACTGCCATTTTTGAATACTTGACCAGCCTCACGCAACATGGCGGCAAGGCGGAACTGTTCCAGTTGCAGATCACGCCGGTCCTCGACGTATTGCAGGGTCTGGGAACATAAGGCGACGGCCCGGTCAATCGCCCGCTCCAATTTCGGTGAAGCGCGCTTGACCTCCGGGTCTGGGCTTTGCGCCAATCGTTCCGAGACCAGCCGCGCGGTTGCCAGCATATTGCGAAGATCATGGTTGATCTTGGCCACAGCTTCGCCCAGGGCGGCAAGATGGCTGCGCTGGCGCAATGCGGCACGTACCCGGGTCTGCATGACGGCTAATTCCTGCTCGGCAATGCCAATTTCGTCACCGCGTTTATGATCACCGATGACACGGTACGAAACTTCCGGGTTGTCACGGAAGGCGATCATGGCCGTGGTGATGCGCCGCATAGGCAAAACCATCAGCCAGTGCAGGGAGAGATAGACCAATGCCGCAGTGAACACAGATATCACGATCGATAAAAGGAGAATGCGCTCGGAAAACCCGTACATGGCAAGGCGCAACGGTTTTTCATCCAGCACCACCGCGATCACCAGCCGCTCGGCTTGGGGGGATGGCCCCATGACCTCAAGAACGCGGTTATCAGTGCGGGCCAAGGCGGAGAAAGCGTCCATGATCAAACCGAAGAAGCTCACTTTCGATAGATCCACAACCGCATCCACCTTGGGCGGCATTTCACTGGACAGCATGAGGTTCTTGGAATCCGGCTTGTAGAGAATAACGCCGTAGCCGCCGACGTGGCGCAACAGCTCACGTTCCAACGCGAGGCTGACCATATTCGTCGGCGTCGCTTCCAATGCCAGTGTGGCCAGATGGGCACTGGCAATGCGGTCTTCGAACCAGTTCAAACGGAATCGGGCGATAGACGGCGCAAAAATCAGTACTTCCGCCA
>JBLHLO010000267.1:0-3736 GCA_047621105.1 Alphaproteobacteria bacterium | reverse complement strand
AGCGAGCTCCCGGTCCATGCAGCCCTGAGTCATGCGATCGAGATCGGCAAGAAAATCGTCGCGCGTATAAGGGTTGATGTTCAGGCTGCGGTAATATTCCTCATCAACATCGGGGACGAGTTCGCGCATTTCCGCCGCCCCTTCATGGGTGAAGCGGAACCCGGTACCGGAAAAGCGGGCGTTACCGCCATATTCGGCTTCGGGGGCCTTTTCCAGCATGATCACATGGTCGGCACCCGATTTTTTAGCCGATACCGCCGCTTCGAACGCGGCGCTACCACCGCCGATGACGATGACATCGCATGTTTGTTCTTTTGCCATGTGTATTCCTCTTGCTTTATTGCTGCTTCAAGGCGGGAAAACCCGCCCCCCCAGGCTTCACCCGGAGCGCTTTGCTAAGTGTTCAAATATTAACGTAGAAGCGAACCGCGTGGCGCAGTGCGCCTCCCCCCAACCTATTTATCGTTTTGATCAGTATAAATAGTGAGGTCTCTGGTTCCAACCTGGAATTGCGCCTGCTTGACAGGCCGCGGGCGATTGTTGAGCATCCCAATCATAAACAACAAAAACAGGCGGGGAGGAAATCAACCATGGCGACGGGACCTCAGGGCCCGAGCGGCGCACCGCTCAAAGCTAGCCCAGTGGAACGGCGCGGCGCATGATTCAGGCGCTCACCAAAATCAGCAAAGAGACACGCGCGCTTTCGCGCTATATGGCCCGTGCCATGAGCCGTAAATTACCGGCAGCCGTGCGGGAAAAGGCCAAGCACCACATCCTCGACACCGTTGCCGCCATGGTATCGGGCTCCCGCCTTTTGCCAGGACGTTATGCCATTGCCTATGTCGCGACCTTGGGCGGAACACGGGAAGCAGGGGTCATCGGGTCACGCATCGTCACCAGCGCCGCAAATGCCGCACTGGCCAATGGCATGCTGGCCCATGCCGATGAAACCGATGATTCTCACGTTTCCTCGCACACCCATCCGGGCTGCAACGTAGTCCCCGCCGCACTCGCGGGGGCAGAAAAAGCGCATGCATCTGGCACCCAATTCCTCCGTGCTGTCGTGCTTGGTTATGACGTTGGCTGCCGCCTGACCAAGGCGCTCGACGTTGATGCCTTCGCCGCCGCTTTCCGTAGCTGCCACAGCTACGGCGGGACCTTCGGCGCAGGCGCGGCAGCAGGGTCTTTGCTCGGCCTTGATGAAACAAAAGCACGGTTTCTGTTGTCTTATTGCGCGCAACTTGCATCTGGTTGCGCCAGCAATGTGCGCGATTCCGAACATATCGAAAAAGCCTTCGACTTCGCCGGCATGCCGGCCAATGCCGGTGTGCTCGCGGCCACCATGGTCGATGCTGGATTCACCGGCGTGGACGACGTGTTTTCCGGGGAGCGTAATTTCATCGATGCCTATGCCCCGCACCCGCATCCGGAAGCGCTCGCGCATCAGCTCGGCACGCATTACGAAATCATGGCGACCAATATCAAGAAATGGGCCGTGGGCTCCCCCGCGCAGGCCGCACTTGATTCAATGGAATGGCTGATGGTGACCCATAGTCTCGACAAAAATGCGATTGAAAGCATCACGGTTCAACTGCCAACCCGTTCAGCGCGCACGGTCGATAATGCCCCGATGCCGAATATTAATGTGCAACATTTGCTGGCGCTGATGCTAGTCGATGGCGGCGTTAGTTTTGCCTCTTGCCATGATGCGGCGCGCATGACGGATAAAACGATCCGGGCGCTGCGCGCCAAAATTCACGTGATCCCGAGCGCAGAATTGATGCACGCAAAGCCCACCCGTCAAGCCATCGTCGAGGTGACAACCCGCGACGGGCGCAAGCTCACGAAACGCACAAAACGGGTGCGCGGCACCGTCGATAACCCAATGACACGTGAAGAAGTCGTCGCCAAAGCCCGCGACCTGATGATCCCGATTCTGGGTGCGCGCCGCACCGACAGGCTGATCGCCGCCATCCTTGATATCGAGGAAATGAAGGACATGACCGACCTGCGCCGCCTATTGGCCACGGCACCACCCCCGCCACCATTGAAAAGTCGGGCCAAATCAAAAGCCAAATCAAAAGGACGTAAAAAATCATGACGCTTTTGTTGTCCAACGAAGACGTTGAACGCACCCTTCCCATGCCAGCCTGCCTGGCGGCAGCCGAAGATGCATACCGGGCGCTTGGACGTGGCGAGGCGGCGACGGGTGTGCGCGGTGAGATCCTCTCTCCCATTGCACGTGACGATGCGCTGCATTCGCTGCTCACCATGGCGGGGGTCATTCCCGAATTCAAAATCGGCGCCGTCAGAATCAATTCCGATATCCTGACCTGGCCCAAATCACCGCACGGTCTGCGGCGCGAAAAAGTGCCCGCCGCACCGGGGAACCGCTATGTCGGGCTAGTACTCCTGTTCAGCACTGAGACGGGGGAACCGCTTGCCATCTATCCCGATGGGATTGTGCAACGCATGCGGGTCGGCGCAGCCTGCGGGCTTGGCGCAAAGTATTTGGCCCGCGAGGATTCAGCGACCATCGCCATCCTCGGTGCGGGATGGCAAGCCGGGGGCCAGGCTATGGCGATTGCCGAAGTGCGCCCGGTCAAAACCATTCGCTGCTTTAGCCCAACGCCGGAAAAGCGCATCGCTTTTGCCGAAGAATGGAGCAAGCAGCTCAACCTCGAAGTCGTCCCGGTCGGCACCATCGAAGAGGCCGTGCGCGGCGCCGATGTTGTGATGAGTGCGACCAACAGCATGCAACCGGTCCTGCCGCCCGATCTCCTTGAACCCGGCCAGCATATCAGCAGCCTGAAACGCCTCGAACTGCCGCCGGAAACGGTGGCGCGGGCCGATATCGTGGTCACACACATACATGGGGCCGAATCACGGATCACGCGGGTCAAAGGCGCTGATCTTGCCCGCGATACGGAACAGGCCAAGGACCGCATGACCAAATCCATCGGCCAGGCCGAGATGCCGTCCCTGCACGACCTGCTGCTAGGCAATATTTCGGGGCGCACGTCCCCTGATCAGATATCCATGTTCCTGAACTATGCCGGGCTTGGCTTCCAGTTCGCGCTGACCGGCCATGTGGTCTTTGAGAATGCGAAAGCTATGGGCCTTGGCCATGAAATTCCAACCGATTGGCTAACCAGCGCCCTGCCTTCTTGATCTTGTACCTAGCCTGATTCTGTACATGGGGGCACATCTCTGTGCTAGCATTCACGCAAATCATAATAATGCGTACAAAAAGGGAGGATTTCATGATCAAGCTACGGAACGCCCTCGTGGCAGCAACGATGTTCTGCGCGGCGGGGCTGATGGCATCGTCCAAGCTGGCCGAAGCCCAGGATTTCTATAAAGGCAAATCCATGATCTTCATCGTCGGCTTCGGCGCTGGCGGGAGTTACAATACCTATAGCCGCCTGATCGCCGGCCATATTGTCCGCTTCTTGCCCGGCACGCCATCGATTGTAGTCCAGAACATGCCGGGTGCCGGCAGCGTGCGCGCCACCAATCACCTTTATCAGAAAGCCGCGCAGGACGGCACGACCATCGGCATGATCGACCAGGCGATCCAGGCTTTCGAATTATTGGGCCGCAAGGGGCTGAAGGCTGATGTCTCCAAGTTCAACTGGCTCGGCCGGCTGGTCACCAACAGTGCCGTGCTGTTCTCCTGGCATACATCACCGATCAAGAAAATCGAAGATGCGCAGACCGCCCAATTCATCGTTTC
>JBLHLO010000266.1:0-3737 GCA_047621105.1 Alphaproteobacteria bacterium | reverse complement strand
CGGTTGGGTAGCCGGCGCCGCCGCGGTTGTCTGGGGGCTTGGGGGCACAGGCGTGGGTGCCCGGGGAAGGGGCATGGTCACGGCGCCCGGGCCGATCGCAGGGCCGGGCGCTTGTGCTGTCAGTTGCAACCAAGTGACGACGCCTGCAGCCAAGACGATTAGGACAAGGACGGTAATGGCAAGTGGGCTCAGGCCCTTTTTGTGTCCAGGTCGGTTTGGGTTATCAAATGACAAGCGTTGTCCTCTGCATCTGGGGCATCAGGTTGCGGATGAGTCCCATCGTTCTCAATTGGCTGTGCGCCGGTATAGCGCAATACCGCGCAGCACGCCGATGGCGCGCGTCAATTGGTAGTCCTTAACGCGCTGATCATCGGCGTCCTTCGTGGCGTCTTTATCCTCGCCTTTGGGAGCGGTCTCCTTGGATTTACCCTTGTCATTTGCAGGATTGGCATTCCCCGGATTTACAAGGGCGCCACGCAGATCTTTTTCACGCCGCTCGTCTTCGTCTGATAGTTCGGTCAGACGTAATTGTTCGACAGTGATGTCGGGTTTGATGCCTTTGGCTTGAATGGATTCCCCCGAAGGCGTGTAGTAACGCTGGGTTGTTAGCCGTAACGCCCCGTGACCGGGCAGGGGGATGATGGTTTGCACTGATCCTTTGCCAAAGCTTTGAGTGCCGAGAATAATGCCGCGACGATGGTCTTGTAATGCGCCGGCGACAATTTCTGATGCGGAGGCTGAGCCGCCATTTATCAATACGATCACCGGCATGCCATTGGTGATGTCGCCTTTCTTGGCGTTCCAGCGCTGGCCGTCATCTTTATTGCGCCCGCGGGTGGAGACGATCTCCCCCTTGTCGAGGAAGGCATCTGAAACGCTGATCGCTTCCTTTAAAAGCCCGCCCGGGTTGTTGCGAAGATCGAGCACCATACCCACCAGCTTGCCCTTGGATTTTTCATTTAAGGTTTTGACTGCTTTTTCGAGACCGCTGGTCGTTTGTTCATTGAACGACGTAATGCGGACATAAGCGATATCCTTGTCCTCGATTCGGGATTTGACCGACGCAATCTTGATATTGGCGCGGGTCAGGGTCACATCGAACGGGGGTTTGCCCGAACGGCGGATGGTCAGTTTGATGTCGGCGCCGACCGGCCCCCGCATTTTATAGACGGCTTGCTGAAGGGTTAACCCGCGTACCGCTTGGCCGTCGATGTGGGAGACCATGTCGCCGCTCATAAGGCCCGCGCGTGATGCAGGGGTGTCGTCAATGGGGGACACGACCTTGACCAGTCCGTCTTCCATCGTCACTTCAATACCCAGACCGCCAAACTCACCGCGGAACTGTATTTGATTGGCGCGGAAGGCCTTTTCGTTCACGTAGCTGGAATGTGGATCGAGTGATGTCAGCATGCCATTGATGGCACTTTCCATCATGTCGTCGATCTTGGGCTCCTCAACATAGTTGGAGCGTACCTGTTCGAACACCGTGCCGAAGAGTTCCAGCTGACGATAGGTTTCCCGATCCTTGTCTTGAGCGGGCACTGCCGAGGTCACCAGGGTGCAGCCTAGAAAGGCCGCCACGAAAGCATGTTTTTTCATCCACTTACCTTGCTGTTAGGAGGCGCCTCAAGCCACGGCAGGGGGTCAATGGGCCGACCGTCCCGACGTAGTTCCATATAGAGCCTCAGAGTTTCTTTGGCCGTTCGTGGCATGATCCCAATTGGTTCGCCGGCCAGTAGTTTCTGGCCGACGGCCGCATCGATCCGGCCAAGCCCCGCGAGGAGGCTATGATATCCCTCGCCATGATCGATGATCAATAGAGGCCCATAGCCCCGAAAAGGACCGGAAAAGACGATTTCCCCCCCAAATGGGGTGACCACCTGGGCGCCTGGCCGGGTGGTGAAGCGCACGCCCTTGGCGGCAACGGGTGCGCCCTTGGGGCGAACGCCGAAAGCGGTGGCAACGCGGCCGATCACCGGTTGGGTGAGGCGTCCGCGTGCCCGGCTGAAAATGCCTGCTGTGCTCTTGGGCCTGGAGGGCTTGTGCGGGCGGGTCAGGCGGGCCGTTTGCCGTTGTGGAGCGTGTTTGAGCTGTTGTTGTTTGCGGGCTTTCTTGCGGTTGCGTTCGACGCCGGCTAACAGCTCACGCAAGTTCCGAGCCTGGCGGGCGAGTTTTCGGCTGCGGGCATCGGCTTTTTCCTGTTCGGCGCGGGTTGTTCGCAGCAGGCCACGTTTCTTGAGCGCCAGCGCTGCGAGTGACTTGCGATTTGTTTTGAGCTCGGCCTGCTCCCGTGCCAATGCGTTGCGCCGTGCTGCGGCTTGTTCACTGAGACGGGCAAGAGTTTCAAGCTCGATCCTAAGGGCGTGGGCGTCGGCTTCCAATTTAGGGATCGCCGCGCGCAGCAGCATGGCGCCACGGAGCATATCCTGGGGGGTATGGGTGTAGGCCATTAACGCTTCTGGGGGATGACGGGCGATGCGTTGCAGGGCGGCCAGAAGTTGAGCAAGCCGCCCACGTTTTTTTTCAAGCCCGGCACTGCGCTGTTTACGTTCGACAGTGATTTGCGCCAAGTGCTGACGCAGATCGGCGATCGCTTGTTCATGGGTGCGCGTGTCACGCGCGATAATGACCAGTTTGCGGGCGGTGTCCTCGGCCTCCTGGGTAAGGCGTTCGGTTTCGCGCGCCAATGCCTCGGCACGGGCATGGGCGGTGCTACTTTCGCGTTCAACGGCTTCAAGCTGTTGCGGGGTGCGGCCCTTGCCTTGTGTGCTTTGCGCCAGGGCGGAACTGGAGAGCCCGCAAAGGTTCAGCGCGGCAAACCCTAAGAACAAGGTGGACATACGCCAAATATGCCCGCGCGTCGGGCAGGCATAGGGGTGGTGTGGGGCGTGCCTAGGCAGAGGCATGCTCACGGGTAAGGTCGCTACCTGTCGTTTCAAGAAGGGATGCGCCGGTCATTTCCCCGGGCCGCGCCAAATCCATGAGGTCAAGCACGGTCGGGGCGATATCGGAAAGACGTCCGCCACGCACACCGCTGACCCCATCAGGGGCCCCCACGAGGATCAGAGGCACCGTGTTGACGGTATGGGCGGTATGAGGTTGGCCGTGTTCATGGTCGCGCATCAGCTCAGCATTGCCGTGATCAGCGGTAATCAGAAGTGTACCGCCCGCCGCCGTGATCGCGGCTTCAAGTCGGGCAAGGCAGGCGTCCACCGTTTCAACCGCCTTGATGGCGGCGGCCAAATCGCCGGTATGGCCCACCATGTCGCCATTGGCGTAATTGACCAAGATGAAATCGAAATTGCCTGATTCGATGGCTGCTACCAGTTTATCGGTTACTTCAAATGCCGACATCTCAGGTTGCAGGTCATAAGTTGCGACTTTGGGCGAGGGCACCAGGATGCGCTCTTCGCCGGGAAAGGGGTTTTCGATGCCGCCATTAAAGAAGAAGGTGACATGGGCATATTTTTCGGTCTCTGCGATGCGTAGTTGCTTGAGACCGGCTTCAGAAATGACCTGGCCCAGGATGTGGTCCAGGCTTTCGGCCGCAAAGAGCACCGCCATCAATTCATTGAGACGGATCGAATATTCGGTCAGGGCAACTGCGGTGGCGCAACTGACGTTGCGGGCGCGCGCGAAGCCGTCAAATTTTGGATCCAGGAGTGCCAGTAGAATCTCACGGGCGCGGTCGGCGCGGAAGTTGCCCATGCAGATGCCGCCGCCGTCCTGGATGCCGG
>JBLHLO010000265.1:0-3754 GCA_047621105.1 Alphaproteobacteria bacterium | reverse complement strand
CATTGAGTGGCGTTACGTGACAACGCCGCGTTGGTCATACCCACGATCTTCTTCGGTGTGGTCAGCAGATCGCCCACCAATTTTTGGATATCGGCACCGCTCATGGGATTGAGGTCGAGCTTCAGGTTCTTCGCGTCGGCCTGAAAGGCGGCATTCTTCATCGTAAGATCGAATGCCTTGCGCAGCGCTGCCACACGTTCGGCAGGCACGCCACGGTTGGTCAACATCGGACGGCCAACCGAAGCGATCTTGCCCATCAGCTCGAGAACCCCGCGCTGGTCTGCATTTTCGGCGAGATCAACAAAGCGCGGCACATTAGACAAATCACGATGCTTCTTGAGGCTATTCTGCACGATCGGCACGATGAGTTTCTGGCTGAGCCAATGAGGCCGACTGCTCACGATATCGGTCCAGGTCGCACTGCCGCGCACCGCAATTTCGCCACGCTCAAGCGCCAAATCAACCTGGGTACCACCCTTGTAGCCAATGACGATCTTGAGTTTGGTGTTGAACAGGTAATTGGCGAGGGCCGGATAGATGAAATTCGCCCCGGTGGAACTGGTCGCACCGACCACGATCTCCTTATCGCGTGCCTGCAACAGTGATGTGAACCCGGATTTAGTAGAGGCGACCATCACACTGATCGGTTGGATCGGCGTACCAATCCAGTTGAACTTGCTGGCATCGTATTTGACGCGACGTTGGCCGAGAACTTGCGCCAGCGGCAATGTCTGGGAAAATGATCCCAGCACGGTGCCATCGCGGGGGCCGGCATTATACAGCCAGTTCGCCGCAACCCGGCTCGATGCCCCGGGCCTGTTTTGAACAACGGCATTGGGCTTACCAGGAATGAATTTTTGAATATGGCGTCCCATCATCCGTGCCACGGTGTCGTAGCTACCGCCGGCGGACGCGCCAACGATAATGGATATCCGTTTGCCTTTATAAAAATCTAAAACCGCATCGGCGCCGGCGGGCGCAATAGCGATCATCATAGAAAATATACAGAAAACCATACTCGCAACGGTCAAACGTCTCATAATCTTCTCCCTTACGGCTGCAAATATTTAATCGTTGAGAAAGCGTAGCTTATCTTTCCATTTTGCGCGAACTTCTGCAGCATACCCCTTTTCGACGGCGTTGACCTTGGGGAATTCATCTTTCCAATGCCAAGGGCGCACCGCGTAGATGATAATCCGTGAATTGGTCATCTCACCTGAATCACGTTTTTCAGGCGTCAACATAGGATCGATATAACCGGTCCAACACCCGTCAATAATATCGGTCTGGGTCTTGGGGTCCCAGCGCGTCGCCAGAGCCCACATCACCTCAGCCGAATCGGTAATGTCGATATCGTCATCAACGATGATGACGATGCGCCCCATAAAAGCGCTTGATCCCGCACCCATGGTGACCATGCCAGCCATCTTGGCGTGACCCGCATGCATCTGTTCAATGGAAACAACGCGGGTGAAACGCGGCCCCGCACCGGGCAGCGTATAGACGCCCTTGATGCCTGGGACGCCGGCGGCTTCCAACTCGTCCCACAAGGCGGCCGAACGGAAATGGGCCGAACCAGCGGTGCCAAACCAAAATCCGGGCAGTGTCGGGCGTACCGGCGGGGCACCGGTGATGATCGGCCGGTTGCGGTGATAGATCGCCTTCAGCTCAAGCACCGGTTCAGGCCGTGAATTCGAAGCGTAATAGCCTGGCCATTCACCGAACGGCCCTTCGGGCACCGTGCGCTCGCTGGGTGGCGGCATAAAACCTTCAAACACAATTTCCGAATTGGCTGGGAACGGCAGGCCAGTGTGCTTGCCGTTCACCAATTCGATGGCTTGACCGATACGCGCGCCCGCGACGGCAAATTCAGACACACCATGCGCCGCCGTCGATGCCGCGGCCGCCCCCAGCACTGGGGCTTGACCGACGCTAATCACAATTGGGCAGGCTTCGCCCCGGTCCCAATATTTACGGCGGATCACATCGCCATGCTTGCCCGGTTCAATGAAGGGACACAGTGTCGTCTTGTCGTGCACAAGGGTGCGATACGTCCCGGCATTGACCCAATCACTGTCGGGATCGCGCGTAATGACCATGCATTCGGTGCCGATGTAACGCCCCCCATCCCCTTCATGCCAACGCGGCGTCGGGAAGATACCCGTATCAATCGCGTCACCCTCAAGGATGTTTTCAAAGACAGGGCCGGTTTCGACGGTGACGGGAGGAATGGGATCTTGATGCTTACGGCGATGCTTGCGGTATTTCTGCACCGCCTCGAGTCCCTTGCCGTTCTCAAACACCTTTGACGAGCGCACGTTAACGGCCACCCGGAAGCCTTCCGGATAACCCTTGATATTGTCGTACACAATGACGGGCGGTTCTTCTTGCTCGAGGCTCAACTCATAGAGCGTACCGATTTCAAGCTCGGGATCAGCACCTTCAACAACCTCTAAATTACCGGCATCTTCGGCCAGTTCAAGACAGGTACGAAGATCGGCAAGCGCAGCCAACCGCCGTGTTTCTTCATTGTCTCCCGCCATAGACTATTCATTCCCCTTGGCAATCCATTGCTTGGATCATTAATTTGGTTCATTGATAGACTTGGCCCACCCGGCTGGCAAGACTTGGCAAAAGATCAGCATCAGCATTTTGATTATCAAAATATTTTCTTTTGCATTGGCGTTGGCTAATGTCCACATCTGCCAAGCCCATGCGACAATGATAAGTGCGACAATAATAAAAATGCGCGGACAAAAAAGGCGGAAAGGGAGAATATCCAAATGACTGAGAGCGTCGACACCAGCACTCTCCAGGCCCTTGAGGGCCTGATGGAAAAGGCCCATGTCCGCGGCCAATGGCAAGTTGGCTCGAACCGCCCTGAAAACGTGCAGAAAAGCCCGGACGGCAAAGTCTGGATTGATCCCGTCCCCCTGGCCAAACCCCACCGCTGGGCCTGGGCCGACATGGAACCGATCCTTGAAGGGGCCTGCACCGCATTGCCTGAAAGCAACACGGCACGGCGCAGCCTGCTCTATATGAACCCAGGCCTCGCCCGCGGCACCACCCAGACCATCTGGGCGGGGATTCAGATTATCCAGCCCGGTGAGATCGCCTGGGCCCACCGCCATTCGGTGAACGCGCTACGCTTTACCATCCAAGGCGGCGACGATTTAACAACAGTGGTCGATGGCGAAGCGCTCCCCATGCACCCCTACGACCTGGTCTTGACGCCGGGCTGGTGCTGGCATGATCACCACAACCAAAAAGGCGAACCCGCCATCTGGCTCGACGTATTAGATGTGCCCTTTATTGGCATGATCAATCAGAACTTCTATGAAGAACTGGGCGAATCCGTGCAAGACCGACTTAATGAACCGACGGTCGCCGCGTCACAGGTCTTACGCCCCACCGGCGCTTTGGCCGCGCAACAACGCCCCCCCTATCGCTATCCCTGGTCTGAAACGCGGGCACGGCTTGATATGCTGGCAAGTACAGAGCCCCACCCCGCCAATGGTATTGTCGCCGATTACGTTAACCCACTGACCGGCGGTGCTACCCTGTTGACGCTGGCCTGTTCGGTGCAGATGCTGCCCCCTGGGTTTACCGGCGTGCGCCTCCGCCGCGGCGCCAGTGCCGTACATTTTGTGATCGATGGCGCGGGCGAGATTAAATTTGACGACACCACGATCCCCTTTGCCCGCCACGATGGCATTGCCATCCCCAACTGGACCTGGCACCAACTCATCAACAC
>JBLHLO010000264.1:0-3781 GCA_047621105.1 Alphaproteobacteria bacterium | reverse complement strand
GCCCCCCAAAAGGACCCGCTTTCATCAGCTAGTGGGCGCCGGGGACCAAAATCAGCCGCCGCTTTTCGAACCATCAGCGAGGTGGCCAGTGAGCTTGACGTGCCCCAACACGTCCTGCGTTTCTGGGAATCAAGATTTAACCAGGTTAAACCCCTGAAACGTGGTGGGGGACGGCGCTATTACCGTCCTGAGGATATCGAACTATTACTTACGATTCGCGCGCTTCTTTACCGTGATGGGTACACCATCAAGGGGGTCCAGAAGCTCCTTCGTGAAGGCGGAACTTTGGGTGATGGGGAGGCCGATCCTGCCCGTGAAAAGGGTAATGACACTGACACGGGATCGGCCCTGTCTGTGACACCGGCACCCCCTCAAGCAGCGCCGGCATCGGGCACGGTTCTCTCTGGCCGCCAGCGGCGTGAGATTGAGGCTGTGATCGGCGAACTGACCGAGCTTAAAAAACTGCTTCAAGACTGACGGGCGCGGGCCTATTCGCGTTGCGCAGGCCCTCCACGCGGGCTACAGTGCGCGCCGCTTTGGCCCCCCTGAAACGATATAGGGCCATAGCAACTTATCGGAGCGTAGCGCAGCCTGGTAGCGCACTTGACTGGGGGTCAAGGGGTCGTGGGTTCGAATCCCGCCGCTCCGACCATTTTTCAAAACCGTGGGTTCTATGACCCGCGGTTTTGTTTTGCGCCTATGCGGACGCCTATTGCTGTTGTTAGAGTGTAAAAAAGACTTGGTCAGAAAATCACAAAGTTAAAAACTTGAGGGAGGACGGCATGATCAATCTTGCTATCGTTGGCCTTGGCGGCTGGGGTCGCCGGCTGGTGAGTTCAGTGCAAGGGATAAGCGATAAGGTGCGTTTTTCCCATGCGGTGGTTACCCAGCCGGAAAAGTCGAAGGACTTTGCCGCCGAGCATGGCCTGGAACTCGGCACCGATATCGCCGCGGCGGCGTCGGCAGCGGGGGTCGACGGTTTTGTCTCCTCAGGCCCGGCGCATTTGCATAGCGCGCATTCGATGATTGGGCTTCAGGCGGGTAAGCCGGTCCTAGCGGTCAAGCCGATGGCACTCAATCTCAAGGAAGCCGAGGCGCTTCGTGACGCGGCGACCAAGGCCGGGGTGCAGATTTACCTGGGCTATAACCGCTGCTTCTTTCCCAATGTCGCCGAATTGCGCCGGCGTTTGAATGCGGGTGCGCTTGGCCAGATTTTGCATACCGAGGGTGATTTCTGTGTGCACCGCTACGGCGGTGTCAAACGCGGTACCTGGAAAGCGGATCCCGCCAATGCCACGCCGGGCGCTTTGGCCGATCACATGCTCTATCTCACCATCGAAACTTTGGGCCGTGTCGAGGCCGTCCATGCCATCGGCTTAAATCAGGCTTCCGATAATGATCTCGCCGATACTACGGCGGTGTTGCTCAAATGCGCGGGCAATGCCACCGCATTGCTGACCGCTTGTGGCATGACGCCAGAATATTATCGTTTCACGGTTTTCGGCACCGAAGGTTGGGCCGAAGTGCGCGGCGTTGACAGTTTCACCTTCCAACCGAAGAAGGGCGAGCGTGAGGAGATGCACTTCTCCGAGGAAGACACTGAGTATAATGAGATCGTGGCATTTGCCGATGCCATTACCGGCACGGCAAAGTTTCCCTGTCCGGTTGAGGACGCCGTGCATTCTGCTGCGGTACTCGAAGCCATGGCGCGTTCGGCGGCGACGAATAAGATGGTGCCGGTGCCGTGAGATGGATGGGCCGGCGTGAATTCAGCGTTGGCGCCCTGGCGGGGTTATCGATGACAGCTGGGTTTTCTACGGTGGGCGCGGGGCAGGTAGCCCAGGGTTCTGCGGCTGGCCCCATTCTCCGCCGCGCTATTCCGAAATCCGGTGAGATGCTGCCCATGGTCGGCGTCGGCACTTGGCTGACCTTTGATGTCGGCAAGAATCAAAATGACCGCGCGCAGCTGACGAAGGTGCTTGCAACCTTGTTTGCGGCTGGGGGAACTGTGATCGATTCGTCCCCCATGTACCGGCGTGCCGAAACCGTGGTGGGTGATCTACTGGCGGCCATGGGCGGGCGCGACAAGGCGTTCCTGGCGACCAAGGTCTGGGACCGAGGGCGCCGCCGAGGGCCGTGCCCAGATGGAACAATCCTTGACGCGCTTTCGCACCGACAAAATCGATCTGATGCAGGTACATAATCTGGTCGATTGGAAGACCCAGTTGAAAACCATGCGCGCTTGGCGTGAAAATGGCCGATTTCGTTACCTCGGCATCACCCATTATACGCCTAGTGCTTTTGACGAACTGGAACGCGTACTGAAAGCCGAGCCGCTCGACTTTTTGCAAATTCCCTATTCCATCGCCGTGCGTGGTGCAGAAACAAGGATATTGGGCTTGGCTGAGGATCTCGGTGTTGCGGTGATCGCCAATCGTCCTTTCGATGGCGGTGACCTGTTTCCCAAGACGCGGGGCCGGCCCTTGCCAGGGTGGGCGAAGGACTTTGATTGCACGAGTTGGGCTCAATTTTTCCTGAAGTATCTACTGGGGCATCCGGCGGTGACCTGTGTCATTCCGGGGACTAGACGACCTGACTACATGGCAGATAATCTGGGTACGGGTTGCGGACGCATGCCTGATGCCGCAACCCGTAAGCGCATGACCGCTCTGATCGACGGGTTGTGAACTAAAAAAAAGAAATCAAAAAGGAGTGCCAACATGGCTGGCCACAGGATTGACGTCCATCATCATTTTTATCCACCCGATCTCAAAGATGTGTTGGGCGGCGGGCCGACCAAAACCTGGACTCCACAAGTGTCGCTCGACGAAATGGACGCGGGGGAGGTCGCCAGCGTGGCGCTGTCGGCGTCGTCCATCCCGACCGATTGGTGGCGGCAGGATAATGCCTGGCTGCGCCGCACGGTGCGCCGCTTCAACGAATACGGGGCGGAAATGGTTAAGGATAAACCCGGCCGTTTCGCCTTGTTTGCCTTGCTGTCGATGAGAGATGTCGAGGGGACAATGGATGAAATCGCCCATGCCTTCGATACTCTCAACGCCGATGGCGTCGGCATGGCCACTAATTTTGGCGATAAATGGCCGGGCGATCCTGAATATGCGCCGATCTTTGACGAGCTCGAACGGCGCGGCGCCCTTGTCTATATCCATCCGACCGTGCCGTTCTGTTGTGAAGGGCTGTTGGGGGTTTCTTCGTCCCTGATTGAATATCCCCAGGATACGGCGCGTGCCATCCTGAGCCTGTTGTTGAGCGGCACCTTCGTGCGTTGCCGCAACATCCGCTTCGTGTTCTGCCATGCTGGTGGGGTGTTGCCGTCGCTGACCGGGCGCATCGAATGGGGTACGGAGCGCATCAAGGAAATGTCTCAACTCGCCCCCGATGGTTACCGGGCTGAAATCGCGCGCCTGCATTTTGATACGGCGACATCGGGCAATATGATCGCCCTGGGCGCCCTGCGGGCGGTGGTGCCCGACAGCCAGATTCTATTGGGTAGTGATTTCCCTTACGGCAGTCTCACAGGGATTGTTGAGGACCTTCAGACATGTGGTCTCAGTGCTGAGAGCCTCGCCGCCATTGAGCGGGAAAATGCCCTCCGGCTGGTGCCCCGCCTAAAGGGGTAAGAAGCCATGTGAGCGGCCTGCTTAGCCGCGCACTTCGATCATTTCACCATCTGGCCCGGCGAACACGGCACGGCGCGTGGTATCCGGTTCACCGGGGCGGCGCGCGCCCAGGGGCCGCGCATCCTGCAGCATCTTCACCC
>JBLHLO010000263.1:0-3794 GCA_047621105.1 Alphaproteobacteria bacterium | reverse complement strand
GATGAACTGGTCCGTCCCGGTGCATTGCGGACCAGCCCAATGGCGGCGAGAATCAGGGCAAGGGCAATGATTTCGCGGGGGCCGAGGGTTTCGCCCAACCAAGAAATGCCGACGATCGCGCCGAATGCCGGGATCAGATAATTGATCATGCTGGCGAATGTTGGGCCCGCCGATACCAAAAGCCGCAAATAGACGATTGCCGCCAGGGCTGTCGGAAAAATGCCAAGGGCGGCGACGGCCGTAATCGCACCGGCGCTTGGGCGTAAGGTCCAGGGCTGATCAAAAATCAGCGCCACGGGCACCATCACCAGTGCCGAGGCAATCATGGTCGCGGCGGCAAGGGTCAGGGTCGGGACGGTGAAGGTGAGCTTTTTCGCGTAAACAGCGGTGGCGGCGTAGCATGCCGCGGCGCCGGCGACGGCTAATTGGGCGAGGATCGCGCGGCCGCCCATTTCCCCGAGCGCGGCGGGCCCCATCAGTACAACCAGCGCGGCAAGGCCGACGCAGATGCCGGAAAAACGGCGCCAGCCGATATGCGCTTCAATGCCCGTGGCCCGCGCCAGGGCTACGGTGAACACGGGCATGACGCCGATGAGAATCGCCGCCAGGGATGACGACACTTCCAATTCACCCCAGGACACGAGGGTGAACGGGATGCCATTGCCGAGCATGCCGACGGCCAGGAAATGTCCCCAGATGCTCAGGTCGGTCCGGTTTTTGAGGCCCGGCAGGGTTTCGCCGGCCACCCGGGCAATGACATACAGCAACATTGCGGCAAGGGTGATGCGCGCGGCGACCATGGATAGCGGTGAGATGGTCTCAACGGCAATCTTGATTAGGGCGAATGCGCCGCCCCAAACCACGGCGAGTATCAGCAGAAAGCTGTAATCACGGAGCGGGTGATGTTGCAAAGAGCCCTCAGGCGCTAGCCGGGTTGATGGTATCGCTAGCCGGGTTGATGGTATTGGAATTCGGGCCAGTGAGATGGGGCGGGGCGCGCAAGATCTCAAGGGCGGCTGTCAGTGCTTCGGCGAAGGCGACGCGTTCGGGTGGTGTCAGGAAGGCGCCGACCGTGTGGGTCTCGCCGTGGCTGCGCAGGCGAATCTCTTCGGCCTCTTCACCTCCTATGATTTCCACCTTCAACCAAAAAGGCTGGATCGCGATTTCAATGCCGCGTCCGCGATGATCCAAGCGACGGATCGTCAATTCCTTGCGCGTCAGTTTGATGTGTTCGATAGCGCGTGCTGATCGGTAATTGAGCTTGAACGCCCAATAGATCAAGGCGACGTCGATTCCGAAGAAGCCCATTACCGGCCAAGCGCCGGCCACCATGAAGGCAGCGCCGCAGATAAAACCGATCACCCCGATCAGCGCCATCAAGATGGTAAAACCCCTGGGGCTTAAGCTGCGATTCGGCGTGATAACGGCATCGAACAAGACATCCGTCTCGTCGCTTAATGTCGCATCATCCGGCGGCGTCTCCCACCCGTGATCATCTTCATGGACATGTGCATCGGCTTCGCGCATGGCTTCATTGATAAGCCCGGGGCGGCGGGGTGTCGAGTCAAAGACATGTGAGCGCACCCGTGCGTGTCATGCTTGCGGCTGTTATCTGAGGGCTTAAAGTAAGCCCATGAAGAAAGCCGATATCGAACAATTTTTCGCCGCCTTACAAGCGGCTGACCCGGCGCCTAAGGGGGAGCTTCATTATGTTAACCCTTATACGCTGTTGGTGGCGGTGGTGCTGTCGGCACAGGCCACCGATGTGGGCGTTAACAAGGCGACAAAACCCCTGTTTGCCAAGGTCAAGACGCCCGAAGCAATGGTGCGATTGGGCCTTGATCAGCTCAAGGGCTATGTCAAATCTATCGGCCTGTTTAATACCAAGGCCAAGAACATCATTGCACTATCGGAACAATTAATTACCCAACACGGGAGCCGTGTGCCACAAGACCGTGACGCGCTTGAGGCCCTGCCCGGGGTTGGGCGCAAGACGGCCAACGTGGTTCTCAACATCGCTTTTGGGGAACCGACCTTGGCGGTGGATACCCATGTCTTCCGGATTTCCAACCGTACCGGCCTGGCCCCGGGCAAGACCCCCTTGGCGGTAGAACTGAAACTATTGAAGGTCGTGCCGGAAAAATATCTCAACCATGCCCATCACTGGCTAATTCTGCATGGGCGCTATGTCTGTATTGCGCGCAAACCCAAATGCCCCGAATGCGCGGTTCGCGAGGTCTGTGGATTCAAGGGCAAGACAACGGTTTAAAAAGCGGTTTAAGGGTTAGCTTTTCCAGCGCAAGGTCGTTTCCGGCACTGGGTTTTTGAAGTCGCGGCCTTCATTCTGGGCGCTGGCGAATTCACGTTTCAGTTTCAGATACCATTTGGCAGGCGTGTCAGCGTCGTCGATCAAGCGTAGCGGCGGATTATGCCGGAGCCCCAATTGCTGTTTGGTGACGATGTCCCGGTCCTGCCCGAGGAACGTTTTCAGGAGATATTTGATGGCCGGCTTCAACGGGGTGAGCCACGGCACGGTCCAATAAACCGCTTGGCTGACCCGCGTTTTTTTGGCGCTGATGGGTGTCACGCCGGTCAGGCTGACGAGATGATGCGATCCCGCCCATACATGTTCGATGCGCACTCCAGGGAGGCGAAAAGTGATCTCGGTTTCTGGCGAACCGAGAACTTTATACAGGCGTGAATTACCTGATGGCCTATGGCGCAGCATGCAAAAACCATGTTCCGACGGCGCGAAGCGTTTTTCTTTTTCATGGGCCGATGCCGGGGGGCGCCACCACCATGATGTATGGACGAAAGGCCCATGGGCGGGGTCCATCAAGCCCATCACCGCGTGATCGAGCGGACAGGGAAATATCTGGGTTTCAAAAAGTCGGTGATAATTGGCACCGATATCGGGGAGATGTGGAATGTCGTGCCCAGTCGGTGCCGTTCCCCGTTCCTTGGACATGAAAATCCAGATATTGCCGTCGGCTTCGCGGCACGGATATCCCCCGACCCGCACGCGGCTGAGGTCAAAAGCTTGGCCTTCGACCAGGGACGGCACGTGGGTCAATCGCCCATCCGGGGCAAATCGCCAGCCATGGTAACAGCATTGTACTTCTGCGCCATCGAATGACCCAAAGCGCAGTGGAATACCGCGATGTGGACAGCAATCGTTGAGCACAAACGGCACGCCGGCTGCATCGCGTCCAAAGATCAGGTCTTCACCCAATAGGGTGCACGGCACCAGCGTGGCAGGGCCGATGGCACGTGAGGGCAGCGCATAATACCAAAGATCCCTCAGCGTATCATCGCTCCCTGCCCCGGCAGGGCTTGAGCTTACGGTTTCCATATTGGGTTTGAGATCATCTGGGAACGTCATGTCAGCCGCCGCCATCCTTGGGCGTCTTGGCCAAGCGGGCAAAACAAGCACTGACATCGACAGGGGTAAATTGCACCTTAGACGGCGCCTTGGGGTCGGGCCTGAATTCAAAATGCATGACACGGTAAACGGGGCCATCGGCCCGAAGATAAAGGTCCAGCAGACAGCCGTCCGTCCGGTATTGCCAGAGCGCCGCCGGATCATCGACGCGCCGGAAATGGGGCGCGCCCATCAGCCGGGATAGCTGATCATTGGTAAGCCCGGTCAGCATGGTTGGCTGCACCAACGCGGGCTTGGCCAAGACGGCGGCGGCCGGTGGCCGTGAGGGCACTTGGGGCGCGTCTTTCTGAACGTTTGGGCTTGTATTGAGTGTGGGTTGTGGCGTTGGTGACGGCACTGCACAGGCCGCCCC
>JBLHLO010000262.1:0-3803 GCA_047621105.1 Alphaproteobacteria bacterium | reverse complement strand
GGCGGCCTTGGCCAGGGCGGTGAAATCAACATGAGCGGTGATGTCGGCATTCCCTGGATTGGCTAATGGATCGGCATAGGCGTGCCCTTTAACCGCTTGCAGGCTATCGCCGCTTGCCGGGTGCCCATAGCCGTAATCGATGATCAGTGCCGCCCCGCCCGCCGCTGAGAATCGGGTGCCGAGCTTGGCGGCCAAGGCTTCACCTGCACCACATGTTTCTGCGACAGTGCCGTCGGCTGTGGCTGCGGCTGCGGGAAGGCCGGGATCATCGGCGGCGTTTTCTGCCGCATTTTCTGCCAGGGTAAAGCGGAAAGGATTATCGCTACCCTGATCAGCGGTCGTGATCAGCCGTTCGCGCCAGACGCTGTCCTGGTACATAAATTGGCGCACGGGTAAGGCATCGAAAAATTCATTGGCGAACACGATCAAGGGCCCATCGGGCAAGGTGGTCATATCGTCGTGCCATTGGGGGGCGGCGTGGCCAAGGGTTTCGTGTTGGCGCGCCCGCAGGGCAGGGCTGGTTTCAATCAAGTGAAGTTTTGCCGCATCCGTGAATCCTTCCTGGGCGTGGGCAGCGCGCAGCGCATCCGCCATCAGGGTGCCCCGTCCCGGCCCCAGCTCGGCTAGGATGAAGGATGCAGGCTTACCCATTTGTTCCCAGGTAACGGCCGCCCACAGGCCAATCAACTCGCCGAACATCTGACTGACTTCAGGTGCGGTGATGAAATCGCCATCGACGCCCAAGGGGTCCCGGGTTCTGTAATAGCCGTGTTCAGGATGGCCGAGCGCCAGTTCCATGTAGCGCGCCACGGTGATCGGCCCGTGTGCGTCGATCTCGTCTTGGATCAGGCCGCTTAGCGCGTTCAATGCGCGTTCGTCACCGCGCCGGAGCGGGCGCGTATGATCAGCCAGGCGCCGATCAGAATCAATGGCAGTGAGAGCCATTGTCCCATGGTGGTTCCGAACGCGAGATAGCCGATTTGCACATCCGGCTCGCGGAACAGTTCGACGATCATGCGGGCAATGCCATAGCCCATGATGAAGGCGCCGGTTAAAAGTCCGGGCCGGGCGCGCGCATTTGCGAATCGCATGAGCGCGTATAGAAACCCGAACAGCACCAGACCTTCGAGCGCGGCTTCATAGAGCTGGCTCGGGTGTCGGGGCAGGGGGCCGCCACGCGGAAAGAGCATGGCCCAGGGCACCTCGCTGACGCGGCCGAAAAGTTCGGCGTTGATAAAATTGGCGATGCGTCCAAAGAACAGGCCAATTGGCGCTACCAGGGCAATCAGATCACCGAGGGCGAAGACCGGCACCCCTTTGCGGCGGCAGAACAGAATGATCGCCGCGATCACCCCAAGGAACCCGCCATGGAACGACATGCCGCCTTGCCAGACCATCAAGATTTCAGCGGGATGGCTGGCGTAATAGCCGGGTTGGTAGAAAAGCACGTAACCCACGCGCCCCCCGAGGATCACGCCGAGCGTCGCCCAGAGCAGAAAATCGTCGACCATCAACCGGGTCAGCGGTGAGGGGGTGCCTGGTACGGCAGGTTTTTCCGCCAAGCGCGCAACAGCCCACCAGCCGATCAGCAAACCCGCAATATAGGCGAGCGCGTACCAGCGCACGACGAATGGCCCGATGGAGACCAGAACCGGGTCGATGGCAGGAAAGGGAAGGGCGAGGACGGGCAGCATGGCGCGAGGATAGGGGGCGAAGCTTTGACCGGCAAGGCCGGGTTGTCCTTTACTTGCGCCCTGCCCAGACGCGTTCCATATTAGGTCCATGCAAACCCGCAACCGCCTTCTTGATGATCTTGCCCGCGTCGCTGCCGGCGCGCTTGGCGTGGCGGCGGGTGCGCGCCATGAAGCCGAAGAATTGCTCAAGGCCCGATTCGCCGCGCTGCTGGGAACCCAAGGCTTTGTCACGCGTGAGGAATTTGATGCCGTTAAAGCAATGGCGTCTAAGGCCCGCAGCGAGAATGCGGCGCTGGAAAAGCGCCTTGCGGTACTTGAGGCCGTTTCCACACCAGGTCCCACACCAGGTTCCACACCGGCGCGTCAGCCGCGCAAACCCCCTACGGCGGCACCCCGGAAGAAATAGGCCGCCTGCCGGGGTGCCCGGCGCTTTATTCTTATCCACAAGAAATTTCGCAAGCGAATCAAAGACCGCTTGCGCCGATTCGGTGAATCGGGCAACCTACTTCCTATAGTAGGTGGAGGGGATAAAACCACAAAATATCGGGTTGCCTTAGATGTTTTTTGGGGTTCCGGTAGGTAGAGTTCCCTAAGCTGGTTATCTCTCTGTTGCGTAAATCCCTTTCCCAGCGCCGGGGGCGGCCCATGACCGAATCCCTTCTCGAACCTGATACCCTCCTCAATCATCCTATCGATACGATCGAACGCTTGGTAACGACCAATGAATGGTCGTTCGAACGCTTCGGCGACGATGAGATGGCGGTGGAGCTGGCTGGCCGCTGGTGCGATTACAGGATGTTCTTTGCTTGGCATCAAGAAGCGGCGGCGATCCATTTTTCGCTTGCCCTTGATATGCGGGTGCCACTGTCCAAACGCAACGAGGTAGGGGCGCTGATCGCACTGGTCAACGAAAAAATGTGGATTGGCCATTTTGATCTGTGGTCCGACAACGGTCTCCCGATGTTCCGCTATGCTTTCTTGCTGCGTGGCACGAATGGGCCGAGCGCCGAACAGGTCGGTGAATTGATGACCATCGCCCTTGAGGAAGCGGATCGTTTTTATCCCGCCTTCCAATTCGTGGTTTGGGGCGGCAAGTCGCCTGTCGAAGCCATTGCTTGCGCCATGGTTGATCCCGTCGGCGAAGCCTGATCCCGCGGCGCCATGCCCGGAAATTTCCCCAATGGTTTGGTGCTGGTCGGTTGCGGGCGGATGGGCGGTGCGCTGCTCAAAGGGTGCCTGGACCAGGCCGTGGTCACTGCTGCCGACGTCACCGTCATCGAACCCAATGATGCCGCACGTGCCGATGCGGCAAAGCTTGGTGTTAGGGTTGCTGCCGACGCTCATTCCATCGCCACCGCCCCTGATTGCCTCCTGATTGCGGTTAAGCCGCAGGCACTCGATGCAGTTTTGCCGGGTTATCAATCCTTCGTGGGGGGTAGCGTCTTCCTCTCCATTGCGGCGGGGCGCACCACGGATTCATTTACGCGCGGTTTAGGGGCAGCCGCTGCGGTGATCCGTGCCATGCCCAATACCCCGGCCCAAGTCGGGCGCGGTATCACCGCCCTTTATGCCAATGCGCAGGTCTCCCCGGCCCAGAAAGCTCGGGCGGATGCCTTGATGGGCGCGGTAGGGGATGTGGTCTGGCTTGAGGACGAGGCGCAGATGGACGCGGTCACTGCCGTATCGGGTTCCGGTCCCGCGTATATTTTTCACGTCATTGAAGCGTTGGCCGCCGCCGCCCGCGCGGCGGGTCTCCCCGGCCCAATGGCAGAGCAACTGGCCCGCGCCACGGTGACCGGCGCGGCTGAATTGGCCTATCGGTCCGAAGAAACGGCCGAAGCCTTACGCCGCCAAGTGACCAGCCCCGGCGGCACGACCGAGGCGGCGCTTAAGGTCTTGATGGCGGATAAAGGGTTGACCGAGCTGATGACCCGCGCGGTCAAAGCCGCTGCGGAACGGTCCCGGGAGCTGGCGGGATAGGCTCCCGCAGCTGAACCCATACTGATCCTATACGGGCAATCGAATGCGGGCGCGTAAACCGCCGAGCGGACTTTCTTCCAGGAAAATTTCGCCGCCATGGCCGTGTACAACATCGCGGGCACTGGTTAG
>JBLHLO010000261.1:0-3820 GCA_047621105.1 Alphaproteobacteria bacterium | reverse complement strand
CGGAATGGGCGTTGACTACCACCTATAACCGTTGGCTTGCCGAAAAATGCGCGCCAACAAATGGACGATTGCAGTGGGTTGCCGTGCTGCCCTTTCTCAATCCTGCCGCTGCCGCAGAGGAGCTGCGCTGGGCCAAGGAGAACGGGGCCTGTGGTGTTTTCAAGCGGGGCTTTGACCTGAACAAGAAGGTCACGGATCCACATTTCTTCCCGGTCTATGAAGAAGCCAATGCGCTTGAAATGCCGCTTTGTATCCACACCGGTCATCCGATGCCCAGCCATGAATGGGACCGGGGCTTTCCTATCATGTCCTCCTTCAGTGCAGTAGTGGAGTCCAAGCTGCCCAAGCAGTTCCCGAAACTACGCTTCGGGTTTGTTGAGGCCGGGGCCTCTTGGATTCCTTATATGGTGTCGCAATGGGGGGCGCGCCAACGCCAGGCTCAGCGCGGCAAGGGAAGCCATTTGCCCGACATTTATGAAATGGGGCAGGAACTCTTTCGTGATAACCGCGCCTTCATCACCATCGATTTGATCGACGATATTGAATCGATTCTCAAATTTGGCACCGATGACAGTTTGATGGTCGGCACCGATTACAGCCATACCGATATTTCTGCCAACCTGAGCGCGCTAAGTGGCGTGCACAGCTGGGTGGACGCGGGCAAGCTCAGCAGTGATCAGGCCCATAAGATTCTGGAAAGTAATTCCCAGGCGTTTTACGGGCTTTAGAAAATAACTTTAAAACCAGGGAGAGTTTCATGGCAGACATGGTTGGACTGATCGGCACCGGCGACATGGGCCAAGGGCTGCTTGCGCGGCTGATCAAGGCGGGGGTGCCCGTCAAGGCCTTCGATGTATCGGAAGCCAATCTTAACGCGGCCCGCAAAGCGGGGGCGGAGATCGCATCCACGGCCGCCGATGCGGCCCGGGGTATGCATATCATCCATCTCCTTGTGCGCACCGATGATCAGGTGCTGGCTGCGGCGCTGGGCCCGGACGGTGCCGTGGAAGGGGCGGGCGAAGGGTCTCGCCTGATACTGCACAGTACCATCTTGCCCGACACCACCCGCCGCGTAGCCGAAGCAGCGGCGAAAAAGGGGGTCACCGTGATCGATGCGCCGATCACCGCGGTGCCGCACCGGGTCCATGCGGGAGAGGCAACTTTCCTGGTCGGCGGACCCGATGATGTGGTGGCCGAGCTTCGCCCCCATCTCGAGGCGCTGGGCAAAAAAGTTTGCCATTTTGGTCCCCTAACATCGGGTAATGTTGCCAAAATTTCCAAGAATCTGACCAACGCCATTGAGCGGGTGATGCTGTCCGAAGCCGCCCGGCTCGCCGCCGCCGGGGGGATTGATGCCAAACAATTTCTCGATATGGCGCGGTCGATCAATTCAGGCGCTGCGGTGATGAGTTGGGACCGGGTGTTCACCATCGCAGATGGCCAGCCGGTTCATAAGCCCGAGCCCGGTAGCATCCTGTTGGACAAGGATGTCCAACACGCCGCAGCTTTGGCTACGTCGCTGGGCATCGACCTGCCGGTGACCCAGGGAGCGGCAAAAACCGCACGCGACTGGCTGGCAGGTTGGGAGAAGTAGTTTAGCGCTAGGGTAACGCTCTACGAAGGGGGCGCCGAAGCGCCCCCTCATAGGCATGTGTCCGTTTTACGGGAAGTGCAGGCGTTATTTCTGTGCCGCTTGCTTAAGCTTGGAGAGAATCCGCGCGCGCACCTGCATAGATGCGGGGCGTCCAGCACTCGGCATCATTTCACCAGTCGCCGGGTTACGGACCGGGGTCCCGGCCTTAACTGCAGGGCGCTTTTTTGTGACGATTTTGAGCATGCCTGGGAGCATGAATTCGCCAATGCCTTTAGGTGCCACTGAACGGCTCATGACGTCATTGAGCCCCTCAAGCACCGCAGCCGCTATCTTGCGTGCGCTGGTGCTTTCTGGAACATACTCAGCCAATTCATTAATCAACGCAGACTTGGTCAACTTTTCTTTGATAGGCTTACCCATATCTTTTCCACTTCCTTTTCATGATTAAGCACAGGCGATACTGCCGGTCCGGGATTCACAGGGATGAGCCATCTGCGCCACACTCACTTGCGCGCCCACGTCTTACCCATATAGGTGAAATAACACGAGCCGACCCAACAAAACAGCCCCAAAAGTGAGGTGGGATGGGTCGATGGGGCGAAGTAATGTGAATGGCCTCCCAGGCGCTGAGCGACCGAAACACGAAAATATCCACCTTTGGGGGGCCGCCTCTAAAATTATAATTACGAGAAAAGTTGGTGCACCCGACAAGATTTGAACTTGTGACCTCTGCCTTCGGAGATCATGAGTGAATTGCCGAGTTCAAAAATCAACAATTTGAGCTTTCGAAATGCAGAGGATCTGCTTGCAGAGCGTGGTCTGGACATCTCTTATGAAACCGTGCGGCGCTGGTTCCTAAAAATTAGTGCGCCGATTGCTCGAAACCTGCGCCACATGCGACTAACGCCCAACGACTATTGGCACCTCGATGAGATGGTAATTTTTATCCGGGGCCGGCGACATTGGTTATTGCGTGCCGTTGATCACGAAGGTGAGGTCCTGGATTTTCTCGTGCAATCAAAACGGAACACCAAGGCAGCGTTGAAATTGATGAGAAAACAGCTAGAGAAGCAGGGGTGGGGGCTAACGCGGATCAAAACCGATAAACTCAGGTCTTATCACGTCGCAAATCGAGCACTTGGACTGACGGCTGAACACATTGACGATAAGCGCGCAATCAATCGCGCGGATAATTCGCATCAGCCAGTGCGCCGGAGGGAACGGAAACAGCAGCGATTCCAGTCAGCGGGCTCGGCCCAACGCTTTCTGAATATTTACTCTTCGGTCTACAACACCTTCACCCTCCAGCGTCATTTACTCAGCAGACCGACGTTCAAACGGTTTCGGACCGACGCCTTCAATGTATGGGAAATTACGAGCGCAGCAGCCTGAAAGGGCATCAATACGTTTCTTTGCTAACACCACCGATTAACGTGACAATCCCATAAAAATACCATTAGGTCTGAGTTTTTCAACGCCCTCATCCAGAATAGCAACGGCAACGTTACATCGGCCTATGCTTGCTTTAGCCGCGTTACGTCGGCTTATGGATGCTTAGGCGCGTATTCGAAATTAGATACCTGGATTTTAGGAATCCGATTCAACAAAAAGATTTAAGAGTGCGTCCTCGAGGTTCTCTGGCGTAATGCGTGGAGCTGAACCCTCGAATTTACAAGATGCGAGAATTTGATTCACGATGAAGCCGGGCTGAAAGTAGGCCAGAGGCGCATTGTGACGCTTAACCTCATCAACCACCTTTTGATAAATCTCGTCGGTAAATTCAAGGCCGGAATTAGAGGCGATAGTCTTAAATACCTGACGAAGGTTAGTTTCCGAAGGGGCTACGGTCTTGAGCTTGTAAGTAATCCGTCGCATGAACGCCGGATCCATCAATTTCTCCGGATGCATATTACTGGAAAAGATCAAAAGCTCATCAAAAGGCAATTGAAAACTTTTCCCGGTATGCAGATTGAGATAATCGACTCGGCTATTTAAGGGAATAATCCAGCGATTTAAAATTGCCTCCGGTTCCACTCTCTGCCGGCCGAAGTCATCGATCAGGAAAATACCATTGAGGGCTTTTACCTGCAGGGGAGCTTCGTAGAATCTTGAAACTTCGCTGAATTTCAGGTCCAGCATATCCAGCGTAAGTTCGCCGCCGGTGACGATAAGGGGACGATAACAGGCGACCCAGCGCTGATCGGTAGAGTCCCGCTCTATGGAAAT
>JBLHLO010000260.1:0-3827 GCA_047621105.1 Alphaproteobacteria bacterium | reverse complement strand
CATGAGACTTGATATGCACGGTCGACAGCGTTTCAAGCGTTGCCTGCAAGCCCGGTGACAGCGTGTCATAGGCCGCGCCAAGATGGGCGAACATGGTGTCCCCGCCACTGGGTGGCAACTCGCGCGCGCACAGCAGCGAGGCATAATTGGGGTGTTCCAGGAACGACAGGTCCATATGCCAGAAGCCGCCGATGTTGCGGATATCGCCGGGGTTACGGATGATTTCCTTGACCTCTTCCTGGCCATCGACACTATCCATGTTGGAGAAATAGCCGTGCGCCTGGACGTTCCCGAAGCGGCGTCCGAAAGCGACCTGCTGCGCCGCCGTGATATCCTGATCACGAAAAAATATCGCCCCCCAATCGTTGAGCGCCTGGCGGACCTCAAGATAGGTCTGCTCTGGTAGGGGCTGCCTGAGGTCGATGTCAAGAATCTCCGCCCCGGTGTGGGCCGACAGGGGGCGGACGGTGATGGTCGCGTTCTTCATTTCTTTTTCCTCCTAATCCAGCAGGGATATCTCGCTTTATCCAAGTTGGCGGCGCTCTCCGACGGGAGAGCGCCATACCTTGGTGGAGCCTTGACGGGCGGGTTGATCAGCCCTCGCAGTTTGCCGAATACGCCAATCCGCCCTTGCCGTAATAGGTGACGGCACAGACCATCCCCTTCTTGATCTGGTTGGCTTTGGCCTTTTTACCGTTGATCTTGGTCTTGCGGCTGAGGCGCTTGTCAGGGGTCTTGAACTTCCACGCCTTGCCGTTCGAATCCTTGAATGAAATCCGCATCTTGCGGCCCTTGCCCTTGATCCCTGAAACGGTCAATCCATTGGCCTTCTTCAGCTTGGCCTTGGCGACCTTGATGGACCGCATTTCGGAAAAGACGATCCGCGCCCGGTTGGTTATCTCTTTCGGGTAGGCATAGACATCGTCCAGAAGCTTTTTCGCCGCTTCCCCGAGGATGGGATCAACATCGAAAGAAGCCTTGGCAATTTCCTTCTTGAAACTTTCCGTTTCTACCATCGCTTTGAATGCCTGGCGTAAGGCCTTGCCACGGACCGGGTCTGTTCCCGGCGGAGAGACAAATGGACGGCCCAAAAGTTCCCAGGTCAAAAGGGCGTTCAAAACTTTCTTATCGCCATCGGTCTTCGCGACTTCCACGGCGGTCGGGATGCCGGGCAGATCGTCTCGGCGTGCGACCGAGAGGTTGACCAGGACATTGACGAACTTATCCTTGAACCATTTCGGCTTGCGATCCTTGAGCTGTGTCCAGGCCCAGGCGCCATAACCCTGCAATTCGCCCCGCTCCATCGCCAGGGTGCCTTCACCGGTGGTGCCGTAGCCCACCACCACCTTGAACTTCGTGCCGAGCACTTGGTTGAGAATAAGTGGATAAGCCCCCGAACCCGACCGCGGTGACGTCGCGCCGACGATCACTTGCGTCTTCATCGCGTCCTGGATGGTCTTCACTCCCGAATCGGCGCGCACGAAAAGGACCGAGCTGCCCTTCGTGTAGCTGCCCAACCAATAAAACTTTCGGGGATCGAACAAGGCGCCGGCCGCGCCGATATAGGCTTCGCGCATGGCTGAGATATGAAAATGGCCCAGGACCGAACCATCCTTTGGTCCCTTGTTGTAGAGCCAGTTCAGCGACCGCATGCTGCCCGCGCCCGGCATGTTCTGGACAATAACCGACGGCTTGCCGGGAATATGTTTAACGATATGGCGCGCGACCACGCGCCCGCCCCGGTCGAAACCACCACCTGGGGCGTAGCCGATGACGAGTTTAAGCCGGGTCTTCTTATAGAAGTCGCTGACGGCATCAGCCGATACAGGCGCAGAAAAAATTGAACTGCCAACAAATGTGCCGATCATCGCCGCGGTTAGAAGCTTAATTGAATTCATTGTGACCTCCCTATGTGGTTCTAAAACCTTACCCTTGGCGGGCTATATTATTGTCAGCGAACAAAGCAGGTTACTGCGGCGCTGAAATATCGGCTGCTTTTACAGCTACCCCAATATTAGATACTGAAATGGGCCATTTTGGTAGGCGGCTTATTGTCGCATTGGGTGTTAGGCAGGTTGGGCCCTTTCAGCGAGAAACGGGGCCAAAACCCTGCCCGTTGACGCCGGCCCGGTTGACGCTGGACCAGCGCTTTCGCTATAAAGCTTAGACTTCTTATGATTATGATTTGCCGCATGCCTGCGGCCAAGGCTGTGCCATGACCATCCAGATCGCTGATTTTCCCGCCATTGCCGCCACTCCGGGCCGGCCCGAAACCTACAAGGGGATCGAACTGCTGCGTCATGATCCTTGTGGTGCGCAAATCCTCAATGTCGATCTATCGCAGCCCATCGCAGACGGTACTTTTCAGGCGATCATGGATATCTGGCACGAAAGCCTGGTGATCTGTTTGCGCGGCCAGGACCTTGGCCCCCAGGATCAGCTCCGCTTCGGCCGTCGGATAGGAGATTTGTCGGTCATCCACACGCCGGAATTCACCGGCGAAGACCCGTCCATCATGTATATCTCCAATGAGAAAAAGGACGGCAAATTCGTCCATGCCTTGCCGGTCGGCGAGATGATGTTCCACATCGACCAGTGCTATCAAGAGCACCCGGCCAAGGCGACGGTCCTTTATGCGATGAAGATTCCGTCCGCGGGCGGCAACACGCTGTTTTGCGATTTGCAGCGCGCCTATGACACGCTGGATGATGCGACCCGGGCAGAGATAGACGGGCTCAAGGTCATGCATGTCTATGATTACGATGCGGGCGCGACGCAGACGGCGGCGGCAGTTGCCGATGATGCGCCGCGCTATGTCCATCCTCTGGTGCGCACCCATCCGGTCACCGGGCGCAAGTGTCTTTATATTAATCGCCTGATGACCCGGAGCGTGATCGGCCTAGATCAAGGCGAGAGTGATGCGCTTCTCGCCCGTTTATTTGATCACATGGAAAATCCGGATTTCGTCTATGAGCACCGCTGGCGGCTGGGCGACTTGCTGATGTGGGACAACCGCGCCACCGCCCATGCCCGGCGCGATTTTAACCCAGACGAAGAGCGGCGGATGCGCCGGCTCACGGTTTTGGGTGAGGTGCCCGCCTGAGGTTTTTCTTCGGCTGTCCGCCGTCGCCGAGCCAGCGGCGTTTCTTGAACCATATAAAGAGACCGACCGCGGTCGCCGTCATCAGGCCGAGGGCGAAGGGGTAACCATACTTCCAGCCAAGTTCCGGCATGTTCCAGGGTGACGCCCTGTCGAAATTCATGCCGTAAAGGCTGGCGATGAAGCCCAAAGGAATGAAGATGGTGGCGACCAGCGTCAGCATCTTCATGGTTTCATTCAATCGGTTCGATAGGCTGGAAAGATAGATATCGAACAGGCTGGCGGCCACTTCGCGCTGCATTTCCAAAATATCCATCAGCTGAACGCAGTGATCGTAGCAGTCGCGCAGATAAGGCATCGTTGGTGATTTGATGATCGTATTATCAGCCCGCATCAGGGTGTTGAGCATTTCGCGGCTGGCCCAGATGATGCGCCGGAGGTTGAACAGTTCACGCTTGGTCTTATGCAGATCGCCGACGACACTGCTGTCGGGGCGATTCAAGGCCAATTCCGTCAGATGGTCCAGGCGATCATCATAGGCTTCCAGGACTGGAAAATAATGGTCAATGGTGGCATCGATCAATGCGTAGGCGAGGTAATCGGCGCCCATGGTGCGGATGACCCCACGCCTCTGGCGCAGTCGATTGCGGACCGAGTCGAAGGAATCCCCGGGACGTTCCTGGAAGGTCAGCACGAAACCCTCGCCGAGAAAAAGCGACACCTGTTC
>JBLHLO010000259.1:0-3849 GCA_047621105.1 Alphaproteobacteria bacterium | reverse complement strand
GTAACGGTACCTTATGCTTCGGGTTAAGCTTCAGGTATTCGAGCGATTTATTCTGTCCTTTACGCATATTGACCGACATTGCCGTGAACCGGGCATTGGCTTCGGTCAGCGTGATATAGGGGGCCAGAGCACAAGTGTTCGGCGCGTAATAAAGTTGAATGTCCATGGGTACCTCCGGACTATACGTTCATCGCAGTAAATTTGGATTTAAGTATAAGGCTCCGCACTACCTGCCGCCATCAATCCAATTCTGTTCTATCGGGATGAGGCCCCATCGCGAGCCAATGGATAGCGGGCCTCGGCCCGGTAGATCGCGCCGCCGTGGCCCAGGAAGGATGAAAACAGGGTGAAGTGATCAACAGTGAAGGGGTCAATCTTAAGCAGCCCATGGGTCGCTTCAAATTCCCACACCCGTGCGTTTGAAGCCCGGCTCAGCCGGGCTAGCGTCACATGGGGCACATATTTACGCCGATCTATATCGAATCCCGCACGTTCAAGCGCCACTACGACCTTTTCCTGCAGATGATCGAGCGCAGGTGCGTGCGCCACCCCCGCCCATAACATGCTGGGCACCCGCCCGCGCGCAAAATGGCCGGCCCCTTCGATAGCCAGATCGAAAGCCTGCGCACGCACGCGCACCAACGCATTGTTGATATCGGGAAAATCGCTTTCGGGCACGTTGCCGATAAAGCAGAGTGTCAAATGCATATTGTCCATAGGCGTCCAGCGCGCGCCTGGCACGCCCCCCGCTAGTCCTGCCAGGCGTTCACGCACCTCTATTGGCAGCTCAGCCGCACAAAACAAACGGATCATGGGAACAGGCAATCATGGGAACAAGACGAGGACGCCGGTATAGCCGTAAAGTCGGTGGTTGAAAATTTCCCCGTTGGCATAGAACCCCGCCAAGGGCACGTCGCCGAGCGCGTCGGCGATCAGGGACATTTCCTGAGAACCGGGGCCAAACTGGTTAGGACCGCGCGCAACGCAGGAAAAATAAAGCCCGCCCCGGGCTGGTGCGTCGAGACGACGGTCAAGGTCAACCACCATGCGTTTAAGATCAGCCGCCGCCGTGTCGCGATTGCGCACGCAAAACATCATAGTTTGGCCGGTATCAATGATTTCACCAATTGCCACCAGGCCCTGGTCAGGATCAATACCGGTCAGGTTGCGCACCAGGTAATCGCCTTGATCGGATCCCGGCACCAAAAGCGCCACATGTACCATTTGGCCCGCCTGTTCGAGCTGGGCCGCGAGATCGGGGCCAATATCTTCAATAAAGACGTCGAGCGCCGGGCGCCGGTCAAGCTCGACCAACACATCGGCGCGGCCATCTGTAATGACATGGGCCGGGCCGATCGGCACGCACCCCTGACTAAGCCCGGTGACCTGGCCAAGGCCCGGTGCCAGTACCACCCCCGACAAACCGCCGCCGGTAACATCCCCGGCAAACTGGGCATCGGGGGTCAGGGCCGTCAAGCCGCCGACCAAGAAGGCGCCGCTGTCTTCGGCAAAACCGGCAATCACTTCGGGAATGGCAGCGTTGGTCCCGTCGCCATGCATCACGGCCAGCGGTGCTTCACTGCCGTCTGGGTTGAATATATCTGCACCACCATTGCCCATCCCCAGGGCTTCTGGATCGCGACCGACCGTATCGATGATCTTGAATTGATCGCTGGCAAATGGCGCCACCAACGCGACCCCCGCCGGCTCATTAAAATATTCCTTGCGGGTCGCTGCAACGCCGTAGCCTACGCCGCCGACCCAGTTCTTAACGCCGGTGGTTTCGCGCAGGAAGGTCAGCACACTGCCGGTATTGCGCGCCAGCTGTTCAGTAAGATAAAGAAATCCAAGCCCATCAGGTTCGCCCGCGCCGTCACCGAGCCCCATCGCCAATGTCTTGGCCACCTCCCCCCAATCGGCCCCAGCGCCATGTGCATAACGAAACATGCCGGTCATAACGTCCCTTTGCGTTCAATGCGGGTTAAAAGCCGTTCCACCATAGGAATAATACCGTCGACCATTTTTATCACGCCCCGCGCGTTCGGATGCAGCCCATCTGCTTGGTTCAACGCCGGATTCAGCGCAATGCCCTCCAGAAAAAATGGATAATGAAGCGCATCGTATTGGGCGGCAAGGGACGGAAAAATGGCTTCAAATTCTTTTATATAGTCAGGTCCAAAATTGCGCGGCGTCTTCATACCGGCAATCAGGACCGGCACCTTCGCCTTGCGCAGCGCCTTGAGAATAGCTTCGAGATTGGCGCGCATCACGGCGGGTTCAATCCCGCGCAAGCCGTCGTTCCCCCCCAGGGCAACGATGGCGGCATCGGGCGGCGGCGTCGCCCCCAGCGCCCAGCCGATCCGCGCCCGGCCACCGGCAGAGGTATCCCCTGACACGCCCGCGTTAATGACCGTGACGTTATGGCCGCGTTTACGCAGTGCCGCTTCAAGCTGGGCCGGAAAAGCCGCCCGAAGACTTAAGCCATACCCCGCCGTCAGGCTATCGCCGAGCGCCAGAATACGTAAAGTGTTCTCACCGGCCATTGCTGGCGACAGCCGCGAAACCGCCATAATCGTCACGATAATGGCGGCCAAGACCCTAGGAAACATATAGGTAAACACATATCCCCAAACCCGCGCCGGGGAAGTAAAGGCGCGGCGGCACACGGAACAGGGTAATATTTTCCACATCATGATTGATCTTGAGGATGTTCACCTAAAACTGCAATCCCGGGCCGGGCCGGTAGATATCTTGCACGGCATCAGCTTCGCGGTCAAAGATGGCGAAGCTATGGCGGTCCTGGGCCCGTCTGGATCCGGCAAAACGACGCTGCTGATGGTGCTGGCCGGACTGGAACAGGTAAGCCGCGGCCGCGTCAGGGTCGCGGGCCAGGAACTCGCTACCATGGACGAGGATGCCCTGGCGCTTTTTCGCCGTGATCATATCGGCATTGTTTTTCAGTCTTTTCATCTGATCTCATCGATGACGGCGCTTGAAAACGTTGTCGTGCCATTGGAATTGGCGGGACATACGGATGCTTTTGATCGCGCGCGGGTGGCATTGGAACGGGTCGGCCTTGGCCCCCGGTTTCATCATTATCCGGTAGAGCTTTCAGGCGGTGAGCAACAACGCGTCGCCATCGCGCGCGCCTTCGCGCCGGGGCCCGGCCTGATCCTGGCCGATGAACCGACCGGGAATCTCGACGGCGCCACGGGTGAACAGGTGATCGATATCCTGTTCAACCTGAGAGCCGAAACCGGCACCACCTTGGTGCTGATCACCCATGACGAACGCCTGGCCGCACGCTGTGGACGCACGGTTCATATCGCCGATGGCCGCCTCAAAGACGATAGCGCCCGGGCCGCAGAGTGAGCCAAGGCAAGATGACTCGCACTGGACTGATTGGCGATTTTATGACCGCACTGCGGTTCGCGCGCCGCGATTTGCGGGGCGGATTTCACGGCTTTCGCGTCATGCTGGCCTGTCTGGCACTTGGTGTCGCGGCGATTGCCGGGATCGGCTCGCTGACGGCGGCCGTGCGCGATGGGCTGGCCCGCGATGCGCGCACGCTGCTCGGTGGCGATCTCGACATCCGCATCACCAGCCGTCCGGCCAGTGCCGAACAGCTCGCCTGGTTCCGGGATCAAGCCGATGTATCGGCCATGGCACGGATGCGGGCCATGGCGGCGCGCGGTGATGGGGGTGCCGTAGCCGGGCGGACCCGCGCGCTGATCGAATTGAAAGCCGTGGACCACGCTTATCCGCTTTTAGGAAAAGTTTTGCTGTCGCCAAGCTTGCCCCTCAATCAGGCTCTAGCGCGCGCAAATAATGGGCGCTTCGGGACGGTAG
>JBLHLO010000258.1:0-3852 GCA_047621105.1 Alphaproteobacteria bacterium | reverse complement strand
CCCGGTAAGCCGGACAAACTGCGCACCGATCACTTGAAGGCGATCCGCACCCCGACCCTGATCTTGCAAGGGTCGCGCGACCCTTTCGGCACGGTGGCGGAAATTCCGGGCTATGGACTTTCAAAGAAGGTCCGCGTGCATGCCCTCGAAGACGGCGAACATTCGTTCAAGCCGCGCAAGGCGAGCGGCAGAACGGAAAAGCAGAACCTTGATGAGGCGGTGGCCGAAGCCGTAAAATTCTTGAAACGGTTGTCGGCATGAGCCTGCGGCGCCATTCGGTCACCATCAACGGCCACCGCACCTCGGTCGCCATCGAAGATGAATTCTGGATGGAGGTCACCCGCATCGCACAACAACGCGGGATCAGCACCGCCCGGCTAATCGCCGAGGTCGACCGGATGCGGACGGCGGCAACCCCGCCCGCGAATCTGTCGAGCGCGCTGCGCCTTTACGTACTGAACGATCTCAAGAGATAAGCAGTCGGCCCGCTATTATTTCTTCTGCAGCAGATCGAAGATGCCGCGGATAAAGTCCTCGGGTTTTGGCTGCCGAGGTTGCTGGCTCGGTTGCACGGGGGTCTCGGTCGTCGGACTGGCTGTCGTGGTCTTGGATTTCTTGGGCTTGAGAAGCTGCTGCAACAGTGCCCCGGCGCCGCGGCTGAAAATCCACGATTGCAATTCATTGAGGTTGAAGATGCGCGACGGATTATCGAGTGGCCCCTTGAGCGCCATGCGGAACGGCGGCGCATCCTTGTGACCGGTCAGGCGAAATTCGGACGATGAATCGATGCGCCATTTGGGAAGGTCCGCGACCAGACGACCCTGGCCCGTGCCGCCATCAGCGACCAGGACGATATCGTTTGAACGCACCACACCTTTGGCAATTTTGAAACTGCCGTTGAGCTTCGAAAATTTTGTCGTGCCCCCCGACATGGCCGACTGCAACAAGGTCAGGAAGGACGCCGGCTTATTCAGGTTTTTAAGCTGTGCATTGACGCGGCTCAAATCGAAGCCCTTGACCTCACCCTCCACCGCCTCAAGCGTTCCTTCCCCTTGCAACGACGATGCCAACGCCCGGCTGGTTGTGCCCGCGCCAGCCAGTTTCATGCGAAAACTGACGGTGCCCCGGGTCAGATCGACGGCGGTCGCATTGAACATCGCCTTGGCAAGATCGGCGCGTGAAATATCAAGATCCACAGCAAGCTTCGCCGCTTGCCCTTTTTTCGTAGGCGCCGCCAACATCCCGGTCATCAGAAAATTGCCGCCCACGGTCTTGCCGGAAACGCGGCGCAGATCAAGTTGACCATTGGCCAAGGTGGCATCGATGCGCGGGTTGGCCACTTTCCAGGCACGCCAATTGAGGGTCTTCGCCTCGATCTTTATATCGGCATCGAACGTCCGGAGCCCCTCAAGCGCCAGCGGCTTGTCGGTCCACGGCGCCCCACCTCCCGCAGATTGGATAGGGACTGGGGCAAACCTTGCCTGGGAAGGCGCGGTCGCGGTCCCGCCCCCTGCCTTCGGAATAAAATGGGCGGCGGTAATCACATCGGCCTTCATATCGGCGGTCAGCTTGGGCCGCAACGCAGCAAGCGCCAGCGTGGCGGTGCCGGTCAGCCGGGTCGGGCCGAGCCGAGCCATGACCTTGGTCAGCTTGATATCGAGCCCGGCGCTTTCGGCCCGGGCCGAGAGCGAAAACGCCCCCGGCGCCGGTTCCGATGGCGTGAAGCCGGGCAGGCTTAAACCCATAAAGTCGGTAAAGCGGGGATAATCGGCGGTGAAATCAAGCGCAACATTGGGCAAGCCGGTGAGACCGGCAATCTTGCCCTTCAGACCCAGCTTAAGCGACCCGGCGGTAAGCTGGGCGTCAAGCCGGGCCGCCTGGGCTTCGGACTTAAAATTCCCGGTAAAAGTGAGCGGCGCAAGTTTCGCGGCGGCATCCTTGTCCCGGATTCCAGCAAGCGCTAAGAGCTTACCCGGTGATTTGGCCTCAAGTTTAAAGTTCAAATCCGGCACCGGCTGCTTATCGAGCCCCCGCACCTTGCCGGTAAGGTTGAGGCTGCCCCCCATAACGCGCGCAACGCGCAATGTCTTGACCGTGAGATCGCCCCGGATCAGCGATCCGTCAAACCGAACACCGCCGAGAGCCATACCCTGGACCGTCAGGGCGCGGGCCTCGGCCCGGATATTGGCATCGAACGCACCGAATGCCGCCAAACCACCACCCTTTTTCGCACTTTTTTTAGTGCCGCTTTTCTTGCCGCCCGCAGTCTTCGCCGGTTTGCCCCCGGGTTCAGAGCGGACTGTATAGGCGTCAAGATTAAGGCGATCGACCACCAGATTAACGCCGATACCGATGCGATCGCGCAGAGCAAGGACTATGCCGCCCTGCACGCGCGAAGAATCAAAGCGCATATCCATATCGCGCAATTCGACCCGCCCGGGAGCAAACCCCAGGCCGGAGCGAAAGCTCGCCTTGCGGAGCCGGTCAGGCGCAATGGCCCCATGATCAACGCCGGCCCAATCAAACAATGCGCGTAAATCCGATGCCGTGGCATCTATGCGGCCATCAAATTGCGGGGCCCCTGCGCGCGCCGCAAGCCGGCCTGAAAGCGTGAGGTTCGACCCCCCCGGCAATCGGGCGGCAAGCCGCGTCAGATTTATCCTGCCCCGATCCATACGGCCCTGGATCGTAACGTCGCGAACCGAACCCTTGTGAAAAGTGACGCCCCCAATTCGCCCGTCAAAGGCCACGCGCAGGTCCTGAGAAAGCGCAAAGCCGCCCTCTTTCCCACTGTTCTCTTTTTCGGCGTCATTTTTTTCGGCGCCTTTCTTATCCCCAGGCTTAGTCCCGCCGACCACCGCCAACCAGGAATCGAGGTCGAGCGTATTGATCCCGAATGTCGCGTCCACCGACGTGACCGTACCGAGCGCCGCATTGAGCGCACCGGTGACGCGGGTGCCGTTAAGTTGCAGCGTAATGTCATTGACGTTGAGCGTACGCGCATTACCGGCAAGCGCCGCATTGAGCACAAACTTGCGGGCCAAAATTGGGGATGCCTGCCCGCCACCTGACACCGCCTGGATCACATCGGCAAGATTATCACCCGATGCTTCAACCTTGAGATCCGCCTGCGCCACGGCACCTGTCATGAATGTGCCGGTGAATGTGGCCTTGGCTTTCGCGTCGGTCAGTTGCAGCTCACCGCTGACCGATGTGGGGCGCCCCTCAGACAAACGTCCGGTGCGCGCCTCAAGACTGACCGGCACCTTGCGCACCACGGCACGGGCGCGCAACACAAAGGGGCCCGAAAGCGTCGCCGCGGCAAGGCGGGCGTTGATGCCCTCAATCCGTTCGACGGTTCCTTTGCGTGAATCGCGATAAGTGATGCGGCCACGTTCGATGATGACTTGATCAAGACGCACCGCTTCGGACGCAGCGTCGGAACCGCCGCCAGTGCTGCTTGCCGGTGCAGATTTCTCCATCGGCATCAGCTGCCAGCTGACGCGGCCGTCGGCCAGGGACTCAAGCTCAATGTCAGCGCCGCGCAAGACCACACTGCTGACCACGACCTTGCCCGACAACAGCGGCCAGAAAGCGATGCGTACATCGAGCGCATCGAGACGCGCCATATGAGACGCATGGGCGCCATCCAGATTGGCAAACTTTACCTTGGTCGCCGATAGTTTAGGTGCGGGCAGCAGCGCCACATCGATGGCCCCGTCAATTGTAAGCTTTCGGCCCGTGGCCTTCCGCACTTCAGTCGCAATCTCGGCCCGGTAGGCATTCCAATCAATAAAGCTGGGCGCGACCAGGGCAGCGAGCAAGAGAGCGGCAACAATGCCGGAGATGCCA
>JBLHLO010000257.1:0-3861 GCA_047621105.1 Alphaproteobacteria bacterium | reverse complement strand
CTATTCGCTTCCAAGCTATTGGGGCGGCCGGTTAAATGGACCGCGACGCGTTCGGAATCTTTCCTGGCCGATGCTTCTGGCCGTGACAATGTCAGTGAAGTCAGCTTGGCCCTTGCCAAGGACGGTACTTTTCTCGCTATGCGGGTCAAGAATACGGTGGCCATCGGCGCCTATGTGCAAACCGGTGGCGATTCGTCATCTACCGGCAACCTTGGCACCCTGGCCGGGGTCTATACGACACCGGCGATCCATGTGGATGTCACCACGGTGTTCACCAACACAAATCCGGTGCGACCCTATCGCGGTAATGGGCGGCCCGAAGCGGCCCTTGTGATCGAACGTATTATCGACATTGCTGCGGCCGAGCTCGGTTTTGACCGGATCGAACTGCGGCGCAAGAACATCATTCCGCCCGACGCCATGCCGTATAAAACAGGGCTGACCTTTACTTATGACTGTGGTGAGTTTGAAAGGAATATGGATTTGGCGTTGGAACTGGGCGATTACGCCGGGTTCGAGGCGCGCCGGGCCGAAGCAAAGAAACGCGGCAAGCTGCGCGGCATTGGTTTTTCTAATTCGATCGAACGCGCCGCGGCACCTGGCTACGAAATGGGAGAGGTGCGTTTCGACCGTGCGGGCACCTGCACAATTCTGTCGGGTGCGGTCAACCAGGGGCAAGGTCACGAAACCATCTTCAAGCAATTGGTCTGCGATCGCTTAGGCCTTGACCCGAATGGGGTCGAATACATCTCGGGCGATACCGACAAAGTGGCGATCGGCGAGGGGTCGGGCGGTTCACGCTCGGCAACCATTGGCGGCTCGGCACTTTTGCTGGCCAGTAACAAGGTGATCGATAAGGCGACCAAGATCGCCGCCCATGTTCTTGAAGTGGATCCAGGCGATATTGTTTTCGATGAGGGCGTGTTTTCATCGCCCAAATCGAACCAGACGCTAACCATGAAAGATGTGGCCAAGCGCGCGATTAACCCCAAATCCGTCCCTGATGGGATGGAACCAGGTCTGATCGCAGTCGGTGTTTATAAAAACCCTATTACCAATTACCCCAATGGCTCACACATGTGTGAGGTGGAGATCGATGAGGAAACGGGCCGTGTCGAAATGATGGCCTATAACGTGGTCGATGATGTCGGCGTGGTGATGAATCCTCTTTTGCTGCATGGGCAAATTCAGGGGGGTGTTGCCCAAGGGGTTGGTCAGATTCTGATGGAAGAAGTCTATTTTGATGAAACCGGTCAAAACCTCACCGGCACCTTCATGGATTACGCCATGCCCCATGCCGCCGATTTCTCAGATATCCATGTCAAGAGCAGCCCTGTGCCGACCAAGACTAATCCGCTCGGTGTCAAGGGCGCAGGGGAGGCTGGCAATGTTGGTGCCTTACCGGCCGTCGCCAGTGCATTGGTCGATGCACTCTCTGTCTACGGGATTCGCGACGTGCCAATGCCGGCAACACCGGAAAAGCTCTGGCGCTTGATTGCGGATGCCCGCACCAAGAACGTCGCCTGAGGTGGTGATGACAGCGGACAGCATTGGATAGCGGTCATCATGTCGGAACACAGTATTGTTTTTCTCGATCGGGCGACCATTCCCGATGATATCGTCTTGCGGCGTCCTGATTTTCCTCATCTCTGGACAGATTTTGCCCGCACCCGCCCTGAAGAGGTGGTGTCGCGCTGTAGGGATGCGACGATTATCGTTCTCAATAAAGTGCCCTTGACGGGGCCAATGATCGAAGCTCTGCCCAAACTTACCATGATCGGAGTGGCAGCAACCGGCACCGATTGCGTCGATTTGGATGCCGCCCGTGCTCGCCGCGTAATCGTGGCCAATGTCCGCGATTACGCGACCACCACAGTGCCTGAGCATGTGCTTGCGTTGATCTTGGCGCTGCGCCGGTCACTGCAGGCTTATCGCCGGACGGTTTCAGAAGGGGCTTGGCAAAAGGCGGATCAGTTTTGTTATTTTGATCACCCGATTCATGATCTTGCCGGGTCAAACCTGATGATTGTCGGTGCGGGTTCCATCGGGAAGGCGGTGGCGCGTCTTGGCCAGGCCCTGGGCATGACTGTGTTGCTGTCTGCGCGCAGGGGGGCAGGGCAGGTGCCGGATGGCTATACCCCCTTCACGGATGCCCTCGCCCAGGCCGATGTGATCAGCTTGCATTGTCCCTTGACCAATGCCACCCGCAACTTGATCGGCGCACCGGAATTTGCACTTATGGCGCGGAAACCGTTGTTGATCAATACAGCGCGTGGCGGGCTGGTCGATGAAGAGGCGCTGGTGATGGCCCTTGAGAGCGGTGCCATTGCGGGGGCTGGGTTTGACGTGGCGACACGGGAACCGCCGCCCAATGATCACCCCTTCATGGCGCTAACGGGACGGGATAATTTTATCCTGACGCCCCATGTCGCCTGGTCCAGTCGTGAGGCGATCGGCCTCCTGGCTGAGCAGTTGATTGGAAATATTGAAGCCTTTGCCATGGGCCAGCCACGCAATGTAGTGGGGCGTTAAGCGGCCTGTGCGTTAAGCAGCCTGGGCGTTACCAGTCGTCGGTGCGCACAAAATGCTGGGCGGCGAAGCGGTAGGTTTCACGGACCAGGTTTTCCGAGATCGCGTTACGACCACCTTCGAACGTATTCCACAAATTCAGCATGTCTTCCCATAGCACGTAGGTTTGCCTGAAAGCATCCCGTTCGCCGCGAATAAAAGTCACCTGGGCCTCAAATCGGCGCAGGATGCTGATGATTTCGGCCATGTAGGTATCAAATTCGTCGAACTTTTCGAAATATTGTCTGATCTGCACTTCGAGCAATGAATTTCTTCGAGAGATGGATTCAGAAATCGATTTTTCAGTTTGATAGGTCGAATAGAGTCCCTTGAGCTTGACCTGTAGGTTTAGAATTTCGCGGAATTTTTCCCTCAGAGCTTCGACATAGGAAAGCTCTTGGGCCAGCTTTTCCAGAAGTTCAAGGACCTGTTCGCGCTTGTTTTCTTCTATTTCCAACGCATCGGCAATTTCCTCATAAGCGGCGTCGACCATTTTCTTGGTTTCGTCGCTTTCGGCACGCGCCACAAGATCGCTTTGTTTGATCTTGGAAATGTCTTCGCTGGTTTTCCAGCTCACAATCAGCATGTCGAGGCGGGCCTTGGCAAGCCGAAGGTGTTTTTCCTCAACCATCCAGGGCGCCTTGCCATTAATCACTTCTGACGGAATCGAATCTCCGGGATAAACCTGGCGCACGTATTGCAGCGCTTGAGCGGCAAGATCCATCAGTTTTTGATCTTCGGAGTCGGGATCAATTTCGAACTCGAGCTTGATTTGATTTATCTGTAGGGCGGCCATGACCTCACCCATAGGGACAAATAGAGCGATCGTATCGTCGCCACTGGTCTTACGGAAGACACAGCCGTCGAGGGAAAAGATGCGGTGTTGAAAATTGAAATCAACAGTATCTGGAAGATTTGCGTCTGGCATCTTGGTTGGCCGATATCTGGAGGGGTGTGATCCCTTGGTTTAGTCATGCAACAAGCCCATGCCCCGCCGGAACCTGATATTGGCGTGTCCTGGGCGACGCTAAAGGGTAGCCGAGAGCCCTTACCAAAGGATTTATGTAAAAATCAGGCCAATGGGTTGGTTTTAAAGGAAGTTTAACGGGCTGAGGCCGTTGGCCCCAGCGTTGACAGGCCGGGGGGCTGCCTTTAGAAGGTAAGCCCCCGGCGGCGCCATTGCCGGGCGCGGGAGCGGTGGCCGAGTGGCTGAAGGCGCTGGTTTGCTAAATCAGTATACGGGGTAACTCGTATCGAGGGTTCGAATCCCTCCCGCTCCGCCATTCCCTTGTT
>JBLHLO010000256.1:0-3868 GCA_047621105.1 Alphaproteobacteria bacterium | reverse complement strand
ACAATAGTCTTCCGCCAGCCAACTGTTATAGGCATGGACTACGGCCTTATAGGCCCGGTCGTCCTTAAGACGGCGCCACAGCTTCGGCCCGCCCTGCTGACTGGAGAAGAGGACCTCCCCACCAATGCCATCCTGTTCTTGTTCCGCGAGGCGCTGCTGCGGCGTGCCCGTACCGGGCGTGCCTTCGTAGGTCCCGCCGAAGGGCATATAATTTTCCCGCCCCTTGCCGCCGTAAAGGTCGGCGCCGGCGGCGAGCCGCGCGAATGTGCCATTAATGAACCAGGCGTCGGTGCCGTCTTCTTGCCGGACGAGCTGGGGCGCCTGATCCCGATATTGGGCGGGTATGCGCGCAACCCAATGCTTGGCATCAATTTCAAGATGTGAATCGCCTGAAATCGGCAGGTAATTTTGCGACATGTCCATTTCGGCCACCTCCTCCAGCAGTTTTTTCAGCGGTCTTCCTTCCGCTTTATCAGATTAAATGGCTTTGAGCCTTTTGGCGAGCATCCCTAGCCATCCTGCGATGGCCAGGGCCGTCATCGCGCGCGGAATGCCGCACGGGCGAGGGTGTTCTTTGAGCCGCGGTAAAGATTACGTGGGACCTTTGCCTTTGGGCCGTGTAGTGCATGCAATTAATGCTTTGTTATGGCTTTCCCCTTTAGTTAAAGCCTCCCGCCAAGGGTCGAGCCGACCAACAAAAATAAGGATTAGCCAACGTGTTTTCCCGATACCCCGTGTTTTATCGCTACGCGCGCATCACCTTGACGGCCATTCCTGCGCTGGCGCTTTCCGCCGCGATCGCCACCGCCCAGGACGCCCCCAAGAAGGCTATTTCGGGCGAGGTTCTGTTTGAATTGCAGAACGATTGGGCGACCCATTCCGGTGATCCGACGGCTGAACGCAACGACACCTTCACCACCATCGAAGCCGCCATTGAAGCGACGCTCGGTAACGGGCTGACTGCCAAGGCGGGGCTCACCTTTGAACCGGTGACCAATGCCGAGCCGGGCAAGGACCGCTTCTTTGGTGACCAGGGCCTATATGCTGATGCCTTGTATCTTGAATACGTGCGTAACGCCTTCACCGTGTGGGCCGGTAAATTTGGCCAGAAACTGGGCATTGCCTGGGATGTGACGCCGGGTGTCTGGGGCACTGATTTTGCCGAGGATTATGAGCTGGCCGAGCAGATTGGCCTTGCCGTGGATTACGGTTTTGGCTCTGGCGATGCGGGCAAGCACACCGTGACCATCGGCACCTTCTTTACTGACACCACGGTACTATCGGAATCCGTCATCACCAACCGCCACCGGACCAAGAAGACCAGCGGCGGCGCGGGCAATACGGAGGACTTTTCTTCTTTCTCGGTCGCGCTTGAGGGTGGTGAGTTCAAGTCCCTGCCAGGGTTGGGCTATCATCTAGCCTATGTCAGCCGCGGTGCAGACGCCGCCGGCGAATCCGACGAACAGAGCTACGCCGCTGCACTAACCTACAGTTTCAAAGCTGGTGCCGTCGAGATCGCTCCTTTGGTTGAATACGCTCACCAGAGCGATCAGGCCGGCGTCACCGGTACGGATGCGAACTACCTGACGACGGCGGTCGCCTTCATTTGGGGCAAGTGGAACCTGGCGCTCTCTCGCACCGGGCGCAAGACCGAAGCCACCGGCAGCGCTGACGTCGATGACCATGTGCAGCAGGTCAGCGTGGGGTATGCCTTCGATAATGGTATTGGCCTAAACACCGGTTACCGCCAAAGTGAGGAATCAAACGTCTATACCGACATCTTCGGCTTCGTGGTGGATTACACCGTGAAATTCTAGACGCTCAGTACACCAACGGACGATCCCGCCGCCGGCATTAACCGGGGCGGGATTTTCGTTATCCGCTAAAGTTGGAACCTCCATAAAGATCCGCTATTCCGGGCGCGCACTCCTAGCCTAAGTTTACGCTGCCACCGCGCAAGGGGGTGAGCCACGGGCCACCGATGGTTACCCGGTGCATGATACGGCGCTGGCCGGGATAGTCGTCGAGCGCATAGTGCAGCACGGCGCGGTTGTCCCACATGGCGATGGACCCTTCCTCCCAACGGAACCGGCAGGTGTGTTCCGGCCGGGTCATCACCTCGGTCAGGTGCTGCATCAGCGGCAGGCTTTCCTCCCGGGTCCAGCCGTCGATGCGGTCGGAATAGATCGGGCTGAGGTACAGCACCTTGCGTCCCGATTCCGGGTGTTGGGCGATGATCGGATGGGTGGATTCTACGCCGGCGAATTTATCACTCATCTTGGTGAAATACTCTTGGCTGAGGCCCGGCGCCGGTTTGCCATCGATGCCGTAGGCATGGGACTTGATATGCACCGTCGAGAGTGTTTCCAATGTGGCCCGAAGTCCCGGCGATAGCGCGTCATGGGCGGCGCTGAGGTGGGCGAACATGGTATCACCGCCAAAGCTAGGGAGCTCACGCGCGCACAGCATCGAGGCGTAGTTGGGGCAGGCCTGGAACGACAGGTCCATATGCCAAAAGCCGCCGATATTGCGCACATCGTCGGGCTTGCGGATGACTTCCTTGATTTCCGGATAGCCGTCCACACTGTTCATGTTGGAGGCGTATCCATTGGCATCGACGTCGCCGAAGCGGCGCGCGAAGGCGAGCTGTTGGGTCGGCGTGATGTCTTGGTCGCGGAAAAAAATAGCCCCCCAATCATTGAGCGCCTGGCGGATTTCAAGATAGATCTGTTCCGACAGCGGCTGCCGGAGGTCGATATCAAAAATCTCGGCCCCGGTATGGGCCGACATGGGGCGGACGGTGATCGTTGCATTTTTCATTTTAGTTCCCTCCCATGGCTTTATCATGGCGGGTTCAGTCCCGCATTGGATTATCTTTTCCGTGCCGTCAGCAATATGGCGAGGCGCAGAATTTGATAGCCCGTCGGGGTCTTGAACTGTTCGGCAAAATCGAGCATGGACTGTTCGACTTTTTTCCGTATTTCGGGGCTCTGCGCTTCTACCAGTTTCTTTGACCGGTTGCCGGTATAAACCCCGTTCAGTAGCATTTCTGCATCTTTGGGCTGCCAGACCATGGACACCTGCATAAGTTTGATGTCACTAAATCCGGCAGCGGCGAGCAGTAATTCATATTTGTCGGGATCACGCAGGCCGATATCAACTCTGGTGGCTAGGGCTTCATCGATTTTTCCGTGGGCCAATACGGCCGTTTGGACCATTTGTTTGAAGAAATCCTGTCTTATCCCGGCCCGCAGCGCGAAACCAAAAATGCCGCCTAGCTCAAGCACACGATAAGCCTCGGCGATGGCGCGCTCAGGAGATTCCATCTGGGGCATGCCGAAGCAAGAGACCACCGCATCAAAACTTTTGTCGGGAAAGGGTAATGCTTGACCATCGCCTTCGATGAAGGTCATCCCGGGAAAATTACGTTTAGCTATCTCCACCATTCCGGGCGTGATATCCAGGCCGGTCGCCGTCGCACCGCGCAATGCGGCTTCCCCGGCGCCGAAACCCGGCCCGCAGGCAACATCAAGAAGACGCTGCCCCTCACCCCTTTTGTCGGCGGTAATTTTGACCGCATCCAATAGCGGCCTGATGGCCTGCATCGAAAACTTGCCATGGTGTTTGTTGTAGGACAGCGGCTGCTCTTTCCAGCCCGCGTTTAGTGTTGAGGTGCTGTCCAGAGATAAGGGTGAGTCTGAATTATTCATGGTGCTTTTCCCGATGTGGCCCTTGTACAGCCCCTTGTGCGGTCGCTGGTGTCGCCCTTGGTCCCGGCTTGTTTAGCCATACCGTATTGATATGGCGTGCCCTGCGCAAGTGAGCCGGTTGCCCCCCTTTGAAAGGGGCTGGGGGCCCTGTCTCAAGC
>JBLHLO010000255.1:0-3907 GCA_047621105.1 Alphaproteobacteria bacterium | reverse complement strand
ATCTCTCCCATCGGCGGAACTACGTCACAGTAACCAGCCATTTCTCGTCCAATATTCTGCGCCTGCGCGCCTGGCGCTGGCCTGTGTTTACGGTGATCTGTGCCTTCGGCTGCCTGATTACAGTGGTGCCGATAACCTTCCTGTTGATCGGCACCTTTATGGGGCTCTATGGCCATTTTGGCATAGCCGATGTGTGGACGCTCGAGCATTGGGCCTTGGTGTTGACTGACGACCAGATGATCAGCGCGACCGTCAATACCCTGATTATGGGGGGATCTGCGGCGCTGTTCGGTGTGTTCTGGTATTCGCTGGTGGCTTATATCTCTGTGCGCACCCGGTACGCGGGGCGCGGCGTTCTCGATTTCATGTCCTGGGTGCCAGCCAGCCTGCCGGGCATTATCCTCGGCTTGGCGCTACTGTGGATGTTCCTCAACGTGCCGCTGTTCCGGCCACTCTATGGCACGGTGATCGTGTTGGTGGTGGCCTGCATACTCAACAGCATTTCCACCGGCGTGCAATTGATCAAGAGCAACATGGTGCAGCTTGGTCAGGAGTTGGAGGAGGCATCCTTCATCGCCGGGGGGTCATGGGGTTATACGTTCCGCCGTATTGTGCTGCCGCTGTTGGCCCCAGTGTTGATCGCGGTGGCGTTGTTGACCTTCGTATCAGCGGCGCGCAACGTGTCGACCATCGCCATGTTGGTCACGTCGGAGAATCGGCCTTTGGCCATGCTTCAGGTGGATCATATCGTAGACGGCAGCTTTGAAGCCGCTGCCGTGATCGGTGTGCTGATCGTGGTGCTGACCATGGGGATTGCCGTTATCGCACGGGCCCTAGGGCGACGGTTTGGGTTTTCCGGATTAAGGTAGTAATTTAGAGAAAATAAAAATTAAGAAAATTATATCAGGGGGAATTCAACATGATCATCGACGCCCATACCCATTATCACGCCCCCGGTATCCTGACCGACGCGGAAAAAAAGAAAATCTTTTCGGAAAACACTATCAAGCTACTCAAGCTCAAAGTCTAAGGAGAAGCCCATGGCCCGCAATGCCCTTGTTGAGCGGTTGGAAAAGCTCGATGCCTGTACCGTTTCCGACGCCCTCGATTCCCTCGGCCTCAAGGGGGCAACATTGGGGATTCGACCGCAATGGCCCTGCAAGCGCATCGCCGGGCGGGCGGTGACCCTTAAGCTGAAGCCGCAAGGCACGGAAAAGCCGACCCGTCATTTGGGCACTGAAGCGATTGAAACCGCCGATCCTGGCGACGTCTTGGTGATGGAACTCGCCGGGCGTACTGACGTGCCGGGCTGGGGGGGATTGTTATCTTTGGCCGCTGCCACCAAGGGCCTGGCGGGCATCGTCATTGATGGGGCTTGCCGCGATATCGACGATTCCGCTGCGGCCAGTTTTCCTGTCTTTGCCCGGGCCGTGGTGCCGATCACCGCGCGGGGGCGGGTGATTCAAGATTCTATCAATGAAGAAATCCAATTCGCCGGCGTGCAAGTCCATTCCGGCGATTACGTGGTGGCCGACGGTTCGGGGACCATCATCGTGCCCGCCGCCCGAGCAGAAGAAGTGATTGCCGCCGGTGAGAAAATTGCCGCGCGCGAGGCAGGTATGGCTGAAGCCGTGCGCAAAGGTGCCTCCATCGTCGAGGTGATGGAAATGGGTGGCTACGAACAGATGCTCAACAAAGATAAGAAATAGGAACGCGTCATGGACGATATCGTCGAAGGTTTCAAAAAACTCGCATCCGCGTCTATCTCTGATGCATTGGACCGGCTTGGTATTCACGGGATGGTCCAGGGCCTCGCCCCCCTGACTAATGGCCATCATGTGGTGGGGCGCGCCTTTACCCTCAAATACATTCCATGTGGCGTCGTGAAGGGCACGGTTGGCGATTACATCGATGATGTGCCGCCGGGTGGTGTGGTGGTGCTCGACAATGCAGGAAGGCTTGATTGCACGGTTTGGGGCGATATTTTGACCACGGTGGCAAATGCGCGTGGCGTTGCCGGGACTGTAATCCATGGCGTGTGCCGGGACGTGGCGGGGTCGCTTGATGTTGGGTATCCGATCTTCTCGCGCGGGCGCTTCATGCGCACCGGGAAGGACCGGGTCCAGGTGGATGGCACGAATGTGCCCGTATCTTTGGGTGATGTGCAGGTGCGCCCTGGGGATATCGTCATTGGCACGGACGACGGCGTATTGGTCGTGCCGGTGGAAAGTGAAGCCGAAGTTCTGGCGATTGCCACCGGTGTCTCAGAGGCGGAGGAACGCATCATTGCTGACGTCAAATCGGGTGCCAAGTTAGTGGATGCCCGCAAGAAGCATGGCTATCATCAGCTTCAAACTAAAAGGTAATCATGATGAGCGACGATTTTCCCCGCCCCGAAGCGGCGCTTCTTGCGCGGGCCGCCAAATTGCCCTCGGCGACCATCCACGAAGCGATGGGTCGTAAGGGTGCACTGCCGGCCATCATTAAACCGGTGGCGGCCGGTATGATGATTTGCGGCCCGGCGGCGACGGTTGTGGCGAAGCCTTTTAACAACATCAATATTCACCGTGCCATTTATTTGGCCAAGCCTGGTGACGTGCTGGTGGTCGATGTGGGTGGTGGCTATGAGGCCGGCTATTTCGGCGAAATCATGGCCCATGCATGCCAAGCCCGGAAACTAGGTGGGTTGGTGATCGACGGCTGCGTGCGTGATGCCGATCTTCTGCAGGAAATTGGTTTTCCGGTATTCGCCCGGGGTCTGGCTATCCAAGGCACCACCAAGGACGAAGGCGGATCGGTGTTCGAGCCGATAAAAATTGGCGCCGTAGACATTGCGCCCGGTGACGTCATCGTCGGTGACCGTGATGGGGTTGTGGCGGTGCCGCTTGGCCAATTGAAAGAAGCCCTTGATGCGTCAGAGGCGCGTGAAGAGAAGGAAGCCGGCGTCATTGAACAATTAAAAGCGGGGGCATCGACGATCGGATTGTATGGTTGGTCGCCCCGGCCCGGAGGGAAGTGATTATGCTCGATTTTATGGAGCAGCGTGAATTAGTGGCCAAAGCCTGTCGGATGATTGGCAACCTTGGCCTGACGAAGGCGGCGACCGGGCATATTAGTGCCCGGGTCGATGGCGGTTTTCTGATCCGTGCGCGCGGCCCCGATGAAGTAGGGGTGCGTTACACGACGGCGGAACAAATCATCAAAGTTGATATGGATGGCAACAAGCTTGACGGCCCCGATGGCCTCAAATCGCCGCAAGAGGTCTATATCCATTCCTGGCAGTATAAGACCCGTCCGGAGGTGAATAGCGTTAACCACGTTCATCCGGCGATGGTGGTCTTGTTCACGATTACGGAAAAAAAGATTATGCCGATTTTCGGGGCCTATGATCCGACTGGGCTTCGGCTCGCCGTCGAGGGCCCCAGTCTGTATGACCGGGCTGTTTTGATCAAGAATGATGCTTTGGGCCAGGAATTGGCCACTGCCATGGGCCGGTCGCGGATTTGCCTGATGCGTGGCCATGGCATTACCACCGTTGGTGCCTCGGTAGAGGAGGCGACATTGGCCTCCATCAAAATCAATGAACTGGCGGAAATGAATTATCAGGCTTATCTTTTAGGGCAGCCCCGTCCGATATCCGATGAGGATATAAGAACCTTCATTCCCGGATATGGTGAGGCTGGCGGAGGCAATAATGCGTCGGCAACGCTCGCGCCGCTGATGGGCAATGTTGGTTCATCCTGGCGCTATTACGCGACGCTTGCGGGCGAAAAGGTATAGCGCCCATCCCTTGATTGGAGGAAGTCATGCTGTCTCATGAAGTGAACGAAACAATCACCCAGGTTGGTGCAGGCACCCCTGCCGGTGAGATGCTGCGCCGCTACTGGCACCCGATTGCCGCCGAAGC
>JBLHLO010000254.1:0-3909 GCA_047621105.1 Alphaproteobacteria bacterium | reverse complement strand
GGTATGCCAGAGCTTTTCGGCCTGGGCCTTAAGGGCCGCAACCAAATGCGGATGTGCATGGCCGAGCGCATTGACGCCGATACCCGCGAAAAAATCGAGATAGCGTGCACCATCAGCGGTGAAGAGGTAGGCCCCTTCACCCCGGTCAAATGCAATATCGGCACGCCCATAAGTGGGCATGATAGCAGAAATCACGGTACCCTCCTGCTCCACCGGCTGGCCTAAAAACCCAAGCCCAGCCTCAAAAAAGGGGCTGGAAACCGGGGGTTGCGCGGAAAAAGCGGTGAGTATCCATGTCCCGGGGGGGGCTGTCAACGACGCCGCACATATAAAACGGTCGGCCCAACCCACCCAGACCGCCCAAAGACGCGGCTAACGAGGCGTGCTTAACCGCGTAACCGGTAGCCTGTGCGGAACATCAACCAACCCAGTGTCCCAAGGCACAAATTGCCCCCGATCATAATCGCAGCCCCGATGATGAGCGGCGCTTCCGCATGTCCGGTAAAGGCATAACGGAACCCATCGATCATGTAGAAGAAGGGATTGAAATGGGCAAGGATGTTCCAAACCCCGGGCAACCGTTCAATGGAATAGAAAGTGCCTGATAGAAAGGCCAATGGCGTGATAATGAAATTGGTGACGGCCGCGTTCTGTTCATGCTTTTCCGCCCAGATGCCACCGATGATGCCCAGAAAGCTCAACATCAACGATCCCGCCACCGCACAAAACAGCGCATACAAGGGATGAACAAGCGTGATCCCGGCAAAGGGGGTCATCGCCAGTGCGACGACCACGCCAACCATAAGGCCACGGGCCATGCCGCCGAACGCATAACCAATCAACAATTCGATCGCCGATAAGGGTGCCATCACCACATCGACGATATTGCCCTGCATCTTGGACGACACGATTGAAGATGACGTATTGGCATAGGCATTTTGGATCATCGACATCATGATCAGACCCGGCGCCAAGAACTGGGTGAAGGGCACGCCACCAACCACTTGAAGCGACCGACCGAGCGCCAGCGTAAACACGGCCAGGAACAACATCGTTGTAACGATGGGCGCGGCCACGGTCTGCACCCAGACGCACAGAAAGCGGGTCACTTCCTTATTCATAAGGGCGGCAAGGCCAATCCAATTGACGCGGCCAAGGGCGCGCGGTTTTAGCGGGCTTAACAGAGAAGGGTCTGGATGCGCAGTCATGCCCCCTTTCTAGGGCGAGATGACAGGGGCTTGCAAGCCTGCCATCTTATCCTCATGGGGACGCGCACGAATAGAACAGGCGACGACAGCGAGGATATGGCGCCACCGGAGGCCGGCAGCGGGACACAACACCGCCCCCGCGTGCCGCGCAAGGTGACGCGCTCGCATCTGGAGAATGTCGCGCTCGCCTATCTCGGACGCTTTGCCGCGACGTCCCATAGCCTTGAACAAGTGTTGATGCGCCGGGTGTGGCGGTCCTCACGTCATCACGGCGATGATCCTGCCATCGGGGCGGCGCTGATCCAAGACATCCTGAAACGTTACCGTGCGTCCGGATTGATCAACGATGCCGCCTTTGCTGAAGCGCGGGCAAAGACACTCCACCAACGTGGCTTACCGCTCCGGGCAATTGCGCAAAAGCTCCGGGGAAAAGGGGTAAAAAGTGACGATATTGCAGCCGCCATCACCGCGCTGGCCCGGGAGGCGGGAAATGAGGATGGCAGCGATGAATACGCGTCAAACCATGCCCTCGACCTTGCGGCGGCCCGCGCCTATGCCCGGCGCCGTCGGCTTGGCCCCTGGCGTGCGCCTGATCGGCGGACAGAGATGCATGAGCGCGATCTTGCAACCCTGGCACGCGCCGGGTTTTCCTATGGTGTGGCCCGCGCGACGCTTGAGGATGATGGCGGCAACGATTAAACCTTCAATCGATCAAGTGGACTTGATGCGCAGCGGCGGCGCGTTGCCATCGCGGTCCTCGCCAAAATAAATCGTCTGATGGGGGAAGGGAATTTCGATTCCCTCCACATCGAAACGCGCCTTCATGCGGCGGTTGAATTCGCGCCCCACGGTCCATTGCTTGATCGGCGGATGCACCTTGAGCCGCGCCTTGATGATAACGGCCGAATCGGCAAACTTATCAAGACCCAGAACCTCAAGTGGTTCGGCAATAAATTGATTGAATTCTACATCTGACCGGAGGTCCGCATCAATTTCACGAAGAACCCCAATCACATGGTCAACGTTTTCCCGATAGCCAATCCCCACATCGAACACATAATAGGACCAATCTTTCGTCATGTTGAGAACAGTCTTAACTTCGGAGAACGGCAAGGTATGAACATTGCCGGCCACATCGCGTAGTCTGACCGTGCGGATCGATAATGCCTCAACCACGCCAGCATGATCAGCATCGAACTTCACCACATCACCGACAGCCAATGTATCTTCGACCAGAATAAATATGCCGTTTATGACATCCTGCACCAATTTTTGGGAACCAAAGCCGACGGCCAGACCCAACACCCCAGCACCAGCCAATAGCGGGCCGATATTGACGCCAAGTTCCGACAACACAATCAGACTGACCAGCACGAACAGGAAAATCATCGCCGTCGTGCGCATCAGTGGCAGCAAGGTCAGCGCCCGGGCCGAATCCTTGCCCGCGCCATTTAGTTTTTCAATGTAACGGACCAATGAAGCATTGATCATTTCCCAGACAATCAATCCAGCGAAGACAATTAAGAAGATGGTCAACGTCTTTTCGATCATCTGGCGTCCTTCATCGGAGGTCAACCAACCGAAGGTATCAACCCCCCAAACGTCGAGCACGGCCAACAAGGCAATCAGGTATACCGCCCAACCGACAATAGCCCGCAATACCGGCATATAGCGGTTCGCCCGTTGTTCCAGCCCAGGGAAGCGGGTGGCCATATCCCCACCGATCTTGAGTGCACGATCAAGACCGCGGTTGGCAGCGACGATAATGACCTTGGCGGCGATGATGGCCAATACCGACCAAACGGTTGCCGTCAGCAGGAATTCAAAACCACCTTCGACCTTAAACAACCCTACCAAATAGACGGCGGCAATATAGGTGATGGCGGCCAGATGCCAAATCCCGGCAAGTCGCACGCGCGCGCCACCGGCTAAACTGTCGCCACCACTGCCTCGGATCGCAGCAGCGACCGAAGCCCGATTCTGCAGAACAAATACCACCAGGAATCCAGCCAGGACAAAGCCGGTCAGATAGACAAGCGAGTCATAAGCCGGGGCCGGCAGGCCGACCAGACGCATCGCCTCCAACAGGAAAAGGGCATAGACGAAGATACGCACCAATCGGCGCACCCAGATGTAGAGGTAATGGGCTGTTTCATCGCCCATGCCCCCCGGCCTCAGGCCCGACACCCCCGGCGACAGAAAGACCCGCGCGGTCGCCAGGATCAATTTGGCAACGAAGAACGATGTGGCACCGACCAACAGTACGGCCCCACCAGGCGCCGCCATGGGCAATGCCAAATAAGCCCCATAGGCCCCCACCGCATAAGCCAGGGCATTGAGATAGAGCATCATCGTACGACCGGCGAACCTGAACGCCCGCGCAGCCATCGCTTCGTCATCGGGCCCGGTTTCCAAACGGCTGCGAGTCCCTTCCGTCAATTTGCGAAAAACGAATTGCACCGCCATGCCAAGGCCGACAATGGCCAGGAAGCGCCAGATCAACCCGATCAGCCGGTCGCGCTTGGCGGCAATGCCAACCTGCCCTTCAAACCACGGGATCAGCCTGGGCGCGTTGCGTAATACACCAAGCACAGAAGCCATGCGCGTGCCCAACGCCGCGACCCACTCTGAAATAGTCGCCGCGGCACGGTCCATTAAAGACGGCGATGATGCCCGGGCCTTACCCGACGACGCGCGTTTA
>JBLHLO010000253.1:0-3910 GCA_047621105.1 Alphaproteobacteria bacterium | reverse complement strand
CAATGAGGCCTGTTTCGGGCCCGAAGACATGTATGAGGCCCATGATGCACTGTTGGCCATTGCCGAGGGCGTCCAGGTGGGGGAAACCGATCGTCGACGGCTGACCCCAAATCACCGTTTCAGGACGCCGGCCGAGATGAAGGCGTTGTTCGCCGATATTCCCGAGGCGATTGCCAATACCTTGGTGATTGCTCAACGCTGCGCCTTTGCCAGTCCTGAACGTGCACCGATCCTGCCGCCCTTTGCAGGCGACGGCGCCGCAAGTGAAACCGAGCTTTTGCGCAAAGAATCGACTGCGGGTCTCGAAGAACGCCTCGAAACCCATGTCTATACTGCCGATATGGATAAAAAGACGCAGGCGGCGGTAGCCAAGCCGTATCGCGAGCGGCTCGAGTTCGAGCTCGGTGTGATCGAGCAAATGGGCTTTCCCGGATATTTCTTGATCGTTTCGGACTTTATTCGTTGGGCCAAAGGCCAGGGTATCCCGGTTGGGCCAGGCCGTGGTTCAGGCGCCGGTTCGGTCGTGGCGTGGTCGTTGTCGATTACCGATCTCGATCCCTTGCGCTTTAAATTGCTGTTCGAGCGCTTCCTTAATCCCGAACGCATTTCAATGCCTGATTTCGACATCGATTTCTGCCAGGATCGCCGCGATGAAGTGATTCGCTATGTCCAAGATCGCTATGGTCGCGATCGTGTGGCCCAGATCATCACCTTCGGGAAGCTACAGGCGCGTGCCGTATTGCGCGATGTTGGCCGCGTCTTGGGTATGCCCTACGGCCAGGTGGATCGTATTTGCAAGCTGGTGCCAAATAATCCGGCCAGCCCGGTGACCCTGGCCCAAGCGATTAAGGGCGAGGCGCTGTTGCGGCAAATGCGGGACGAGGATGAAAGCGTGGCCAAGTTGATGAGCATCGCGCTCCAGCTTGAAGGGCTCTATCGCCATGCCTCGACCCATGCGGCTGGGGTGGTGATCGGCGACCGGCCGTTGTCGGAATTGGTGCCGCTGTATCGTGATCCGCGTTCGGATATGCCGGTGACGCAATTCAATATGAAATATGTGGAGGCGGGGGGGTTGGTGAAGTTCGACTTCCTCGGCCTTAAGACGCTGACCGTGCTCGCCAATGCCATCAAATTGGTCAATGCCGACCAGGCGCTCAAGGATGAGGCGCCAATTGATCTCGCGACCTTACCGTTGGACGACGTGGCGAGTTACGAAATGATGGCCAAGGGGGATACCACCGGGGTGTTCCAGTTGGAAAGTTCCGGTATGCGCGATGTGCTGCGCAACCTGCGCCCCGATACGTTTGAAGACATTATCGCGCTGGTCGCGCTTTACCGGCCGGGCCCGATGGACAATATCCCCCGCTATATTGCCTGCAAGCATGGGCGTGAAAAGCCTGATTACCTGCATCCCTCACTGGAAGGTCTTTTGAAGGAAACCTTTGGGGTGATGATCTATCAGGAACAGGTCATGCAGATCGCCCAGGAGTTGTCGGGCTATTCACTTGGCGGTGCTGATATCCTTCGCCGTGCCATGGGTAAGAAGATCAAATCTGAGATGGAGTCCGAGCGGGCTAAGTTTGTCGATGGCGCCGTCGAACGCGGTGTGGACAAGCGCAAAGCCGGGCATATTTTTGAGCAGGTGGAAAAATTTGCAGGCTATGGTTTCAATAAATCGCATGCCGCCGCCTATGCGTTGATTGCCTACCAGACGGCTTGGCTCAAAGCCAATTACCCGGTTGAGTTCTTTGCCGCCTCAATGACCTTGGATATGGGCAATACCGATAAGCTCAATATTTTCCGCCAGGAACTGGTGCGGCTTGGCATCGAGCTGCTGGCCCCCGAAGTCAACGCATCTGAAGCGGGATTCACGGTTGAACAAAGTGAGACCGGCAACAAGGCAATCCGATACGCGCTTGGGGCGATCAAGGGGGTTGGTGCGGCGGCGATGGAAAGCCTGGGGGCCGAACGGGCTGCCAATGGGCCATTTAAGGACCTATTCGATTTTGCGCTGAGATGCGATTCTAAGGTCGTCAACAAGCGCCAGGTAGAACATCTGGCAGCGTCGGGAGCATTTGATACACTTCACCCCAACCGTGCAGAGGTGCACGCGAATGTTGATGTGCTGACTCAGCAAGCGAGTGCCGCCGCCGTTGAACGGGCAAGCGGGCAAGCCAGTTTGTTTGGCGGCGCCGCTGAGGCGGCACCTGTGGTTGGAAGGGGGCTTGCCAAGACAGCTCCCTGGTCGGAGATGGAACGGCTTAATCAAGAGTTCCAGGCGATCGGCTTTTATCTTTCTGCCCATCCCTTGGATGCTTATGGGACCCGGCTCGAACGGCTGCATGTGGTCGGCTCGGTCACTCTTGCGGCGCGGACTAGCGCGTCTGATACCCCCCGGGTCAAGGTGGCAGGCACGGTGATTTCCAAGAAGGAACGGACCTCGGCGCGAGGCAACCGCTTTGCCTTCGTGCAACTATCTGACCCCTCCGGCCTGTTTGAAGTGACGGTTTTCTCTGAAGTATTGGGGCAGGCACGCGACATTCTAGAAGCGGGTAGTAATGTTTTAGCGACCTGTGAAGTCCGTCGTGAGGGCGAAGGCTTGCGTCTGACTGTTCAGGAATTGGTCTCCCTTGACGAGGCGGTGGCCAATGCGGCACCCGGTCTCAAACTTTCCCTAACTGATGCGAGCGCCCTTGAGCCGGTGCGTGTGATCGTTTCCGGCGCTCCTCAGGGGAAGGGGGAGGTCAGCCTGGTGCTGGGGATCGGTGGCGGCGGTGAGGTCGAAATCGGCCTGCCTGGTCGTTTTGCCGTCCCGGCCCATGCGGTCATGGAATTGCGGGCCGTGCCCGGGGTTGCCGAGATCCGCGAAATCTAGCGGCTGAATCAGGCCTTTTGGCCTGTTCCGGGCCCTTCTAGTCCCTGTTTTCCCTTGCTAACCGGTGTTTTCACGGGTATCTAAGCGCCACTTAAATCCACACGCGGGGATGCGGCGGTTTTCCGTCGCTCCGGTGCTCATATGGGCCAGCCCCCCGCGGAGGCATAACCGGAGAACTAAAATGGCTATCCCTACCTTTACAATGCGCCAGCTCATTGAGGCTGGCGTCCACTTCGGTCATCGCTCGGGCCGTTGGAATCCGCGCATGGCAAGCTTCATTTTTGGTGAACGCAATGGCGTTCATATTATGGATTTGCAGCAGACGGTGCCGTTATTCTATGCGGCCTTGCAGGCGGTCCGGGATGTGGTCTCAAACGGCGGCAAGGTGTTGTTTGTCGGCACCAAGCGCCAGGCGGCTTCCAAAGTAGCTGAGGCGGCCCAACGCTGCGGCCAATATTACGTCAATCACCGTTGGCTCGGCGGCATGATGACCAACTGGAATACGGTCACAGAATCGGTCAAACGCCTGAAAAATTATGATGAGCGCCTGGCCGGCGAGGGTGCACAGGGGCTCACCAAGAAAGAGCTGCTGCAGCTTACCCGTGGGCGCGATAAGCTTGAACGGGCGCTCGGCGGCATCAAAGAAATGGGCGGCTTGCCTAATATCCTTTTCGTGATCGATACCAATATGGAAGACATCGCCGTGGCCGAAGCCCGCAAGCTGGGCATTCCGGTGGTCGCCGTGGTCGATAGCAATTCCAATCCCGATGGTATCCAGTATCCGATCCCGGGTAATGATGATGCGATCCGAGCCATCAACCTCTATTGCGATCTGATGGCCGACGCTGTGCTCGACGGCATCCAGGAAGAACTGGTTTCCCATGGCATTGACATTGGGGCCAGCGCTGATGCCCCGATTGAAGACCTGGGAGATGCGGCTCTTGCCGAGGAGATCGCGGCGCTCGCGGTGGACCCAGTCGTCCTTGATGCGGCCGTGGAGACGGTTGAAAATAACGAGTCTTAATTATTAAAATC
>JBLHLO010000252.1:0-3915 GCA_047621105.1 Alphaproteobacteria bacterium | reverse complement strand
GGTTGCGTGCGGTATGTTGGTTAAAGCCGGTAATGGCAATAACGGCAACGCCCTTTTCGCGTCTGAGGGAAACCGTCGGCCAGACAATCAACGTCCGCTTAAGGCTGACAGCCAAGGGGGTGGCTTGTTCCTTGCGGCTGATGGTTAGGGTGACCGTCGTGCCGACCTCGCCACGTAGGCGCCAGATCACCGCGCGCCGTTCGAGCCCTTCGAGGGATTTGCCTTCGACCTGGGTGATAATATCACCTGCCATGAGGGGGCTTTGCGCCGCCGGACTTTCAGGCAACACGGAAATAACCTGTGGCATGCCGTGGTCAAAATTCAGTTGCACCCCGATCCCACCAAAACCTTCGCGCCGGGCACGATAATCGCGGGCTGAGCGGAGCCCCGCGTAGCGTGAATGGCGGTCGAGCGGGGCCAGCGCGTGATTTAGCACGGCCTTATATATCGTTTCCGCCGTCGCTGCTTTAAGGGCGGTTGAATGCGCGCGCCCGGTTTCAATGGCTTGCGTCGTCAACTTTGCCCAGCCGTTGATATCATCCGCTGTCGCCACCTGAAAGCGGCCAATCTCGGTCCCGGCGAGGCTAATGTGTATGCTCTGACCAATACGTTCGGCGCCCCATTTTGGGTCGATGTCGTTGAGCCCAACGATGCCCTGATAGGCAAAATCCGATGTGTCCAACGCCTTGATATATTTGTCGAACACGTTTTCATAGGCCTTGGTAAATACCCGTTGGCCGTTATCGCTGGTGTATTCACGGCTGGCTTTTGGCACATTGGCGCAAGACGCTAGAAAAATTGCCCCCATGATCAGTGCTGGGGTCAGCCTAATGGCGCGGGCTCCCCAGTAGTGAAAGAAACCTGATCCGCACGTCATATCAGTCGTCCTGGCGCAGATTGAGCGCCCATTGCAGTCCAATAAGGGCGCCCTTGACCCGGGGCAGAATCACAAGTGTAAGCCCCAGGGTGAGCGGCATCCAGATTGCCATATGCACCCAGGTGGCCGGTGCGTAAATGCGCTCCACCACCAAAATAAGCGGCACGACGATATGTCCGGTGATGAAGATGGTGAAATAGGCCGGAGCATCGTCGGCCCGATGGGGGGCCAATGCCACGGCACAATGGTCGCAGGTCGGCCGTAATTTGGCGTAGCTCGAAAACAGCCGCCCCTGGCCACAAGCGGGACAGCTTCCCATGAGACCCTTGAGCAGGGCTGGAAACCAGGGGGCGGGCGGGCGCTTGGCAGCAGGTTCTACGGACATAAAAAAGTACTCAGCTGAGAGATCAGATCGATAGTTAAGTTAAGCCCATAAATACTTATCAAAAATATAACATGAAAGGGGCACAATCATGGCTGCTTGCGATCCTTGGGTTTGCGCCCTTTTTTAGGACCTAATTGCCGTTTCTTCCGGCTTTTCTTGCGTTTCGCTGCCGTGCCGGATTTTCTGCCTTTTCCATGATTTTGCCCAGGGTATTTGCCGGGGCCTTTTCTGGGGCCTTGGCGTTGTTCCCCGTTCGGGCGGGCGAGGGGGGTGTGGCCCGTCAATGTAAGTGTCAGTCCACCGGTTAGCGCATTGGCATCGGCAATCTCGACCTCGACATCATCGCCTAGGGAATAAATAACACCCGATGATGCACCTTCAAGGCAATGACGCTGTTCATCGTGATGAAAACGTTCTGCCCCGAGAAGCCGCATCGGTATCAGCCCGTCGGCGCCGAGGCCATCAAGCCGCACGAACAACCCAAACCGCGTTACCCCGGTGATACGTCCTGGCATCCGCGTGCCGGTCCGTTCGGATAGGTAGAGTGCCAAGTAACGGCTCACCGCTTCGCGCTCAGCGGCGCTCGCACGTCGTTCCGTATCTGAGATATGCAAACCGAGTTCGTCATAGGCGGCCGCCACCTCGGTACCGGTACCGTCTGGGCCCAGCCCATAAGCACCGATCAGTGCCCGATGGACCAGCAGGTCGGCATAACGCCGGATGGGTGAGGTGAAATGCGCATAGGACCGCAGTGCCAGGCCAAAATGACCGAAGTTGCGCGGCCCGTATGCCGCTTGGGATTGGGACCGCAGTACCGCTTCGTGAATCACCGAGGCCGAGGGGTTTTCTGCAGCACGTGCCAGGATATCTGACAATTGTCCGGCCCGTGTCACCTGCCCACGCGCCAAGGTCAGGCCGAAGGTGTCGAGAAAATCGCGAAGCGCCTCGAGCTTGGCCGGATCGGGCGCGGGATGAACGCGGTACATGCACGGCGCGCGCTTGGCCTCAAGCGCTTCTGCCGCCGCGACATTGGCGGCGATCATGAATTCTTCGATCAATTGATGGGCACCGAGCCGTGTACGGGTGCCGATGTGGCTTACCTTGTCGTCTTTAATAGTGACCTTGTATTCGGGCAGTTCCAATTCGAGCGTGCCGCGGCGCTTGCGCGCTTTATTCAGGCACGCATAAGCCGCATACAAGCGTTCCAATATCTCAGCATCGAACCCTTCGGGAAGCACACCTGCGTCCCCGTCATGGGCGCGTTGGGCGATGCGGTAGGTGAGCCGTGCCGCCGATCGCATAAGGGCGCGTGAAAAGCGGTGTTCCAGCAGACTGCCATCTGCATTGATGCGCATGTGACAGGCAAGTATCGCGCGATCTTCATGGGGTTTTAGTGAGCAAAGATCGTTGCTGAGCGCTTCGGGCAGCATCGGGACCACCCGGTCGGGCAAATAGACGGAATTACCGCGTTGGGATGCTGCCTTATCGAGCGCACTGTCCGCCCGTACGTAGTTGGCGACATCGGCAATGGCGACGATCAAGCGATATCCCCCGGCATTCCCGGGAGTGTCATCGGGCACGGCATAGACCGCATCGTCGAAATCGCGCGCGTCCTCGTCATCAATGGTGACAAGCGGTGTTTCGCGTAAATCTTCGCGGCCTTTAGGACTGGCGGGGCGCTGCGCGGCGGCTTCGGTCAGGGCGGCGGCGGGGAAGGCGATTGGGATATCGTTGGAATGGAGGGCGATGAGGCCGATGGCGCCGGGACTGTCGAGACGTCCGATCCGTTCTACTATTTCCGCCATGCGCAGGCGGCCCGTACGCTCCGCGAGCACCTTCGCACGGACCAGTTCCCCGGGTTCAGCACCGCGTGTATGGCGGGCCGTGACACCATAATCGTATTTGGCGCGCCGGTCCGTGGGGCGGATGCGTCCCTGACCGCGGTCACGTTCATAGACGCCGATAATTTCGACCGGCGCCCCGCCGAGGCGGCGCATCACTTCGGCGTTATAGCCGCCGTCCTCATCGGGTTTGAGCCTCGCCAAAATGCGTTCCCCCGTGGCCAGGGCTTGTCCGGCCCCCTTTTGTGGCGCAACGAAGATGATAGGGGGCGGAGAATCAGCCGGCCATTTGACCGGCCGGGCACGCAGTTCGCCGTCGACATCTAGACCGGTGATTTCCAGAACCGTGACCTTGGGGACACTGCCGCGCGCCACATATTTGCGCCGGTCGCCGGCATCGATCATCTTTTCATCGCTCAGCTTGCGCAGTAACACGCGCAGGTCCGTACGGTCCTTTCCCTTGATATTAAAGGCGCGGGCCAGTTCGGAGACCGAGACCGGTTCGGTGCGTGTGCGGATATAGGCCAGGATGTCGTCGCGGCTAGGGACGCGGGGCGAGGAAGTGGGAGAGGTGTCGTCGGCGGGTTTGCGGACCAAGGCGTGTGCCTCAGGCGTCCTGCGGAGCGTCAGCCGGGCTCGGCGCCGCTTTTTTGCCAGCTTTCTTTTTTACAGTCTTCTTTTTAGCAGTCTTCTTTTTTACTGCCTTCTTCTTGGCTGTTTTCTTTTTGGCAGGTTTCTTGGTGCCGGCTTTGGCTTGGCGCGCTTCAATAAGGGCTAAAGCATCTTCAAGGGACAGGGTCTCGGGATCCTTG
>JBLHLO010000251.1:0-3923 GCA_047621105.1 Alphaproteobacteria bacterium | reverse complement strand
CTGATTGAGCTGCTGGGTGCCGTGATAAAGCCCGGTAGTATCACCAAGGCCGACCGTGTTGGCGGTCGAGAACAGCCTAAAATAGGGGTGCGGTCGGATCACCTTGTTCTGATCAACTAATGTGAGACGGCCATCAACTTCCAACACGCGTTGAATCACGAACATCACGTCGGGACGTCCGGCGTCGTATTCGTCGAACACCAGTGCCGTCGGTGTTTGTAGCGCCCAAGGCAGAATACCTTCACGGTATTCGGTCACTTGCATGCCATCCCGTAGCACGATGGCATCCTTGCCGAGCAGGTCGATGCGACTGATGTGGCTATCGAGGTTGACCCGCACGCAGGGCCAGTTCAGCCGTGCGGCGACCTGTTCGATATGGGTGGATTTGCCGGTGCCGTGATAGCCCTGGATCATCACCCGGCGGTTGTGCGCAAAGCCGGCCAGGATAGCCAACGTCGTATCATGATCGAAGTGGTAGGCCTCATCAAGTTCGGGTACGTACTCACTGCCTTGACTGAAAGCAGGCACATTGAGTTCCGAATCCAAGCCGAAGGCCTGTTTTACAGAAATTTCGATGTCGGGTTTGTCGAGTGGGTGGACCGGAGTGTTCGCGTTACTGGTGGTCATTGTTGCCATAAAAACCTTGTCCGTCTTCTTGGGTCATTGAAATGCGTCGCAGAGCTTACATCCAGCTCCTTACACGCCGAGGGATTGCTTGAGGGTCGCATAGGCTTGGTTGATCAATTTTAACCGTTCTTCTGCCTCTTTGTCGCCCCCATTGGCATCAGGATGGTGGCGTTTTACTAATTCTTTGTAACGGGTCTTGAGGCCCTCAACGGTCAGGGGCGGGGTCAATTCCATGATATCAAGGGCTGCGCGCTCATTCTTGTGCTCTTTTGGGACAGATTCGCGGCGCCGGCGGGCGCGCTCCCGGGCTGCGGCCCGGGCGGCTTCCTCGGCCACTTTTTCGTCCTCGAAGAGGCCAAAAGCATCCTTGAAGTTGTTAAAGCTGCTTTTCGAGAATTTACCCCCCAGTCGGCCCAGCGGCCAGGTGGGCCGACCTCCGACGATATCGTTGCGGATCATGGTTTCGATCTCGTCGTCGGTGCGTCCGGCGCAGTAATTCCAGGCTTTATTGTATTCGCGCACATGTTCGAGGCAGAACCAGTAATGATCTTCAGTGCGATTAGGCGATACAGGGGCCCTGTATTCCCCGTACTCGGTGCAACCGGCGCGGCTGCAGGCCATGGCCGAAGAGGCGGCTTCGGCCTCTATGGCCGCTGTGTGATAGGTTGTGGCGGGCCTGCGGGTGCGCTTGACGCTCGCGGCGCGCTTAGGTTCTTGCTTGGACATGCTTGAAATATGCGCATATCGGCCCTTTTGCGCAAGCGCCCCAGTATCCCATGGGCCCTAGTAACCAATGGACAAATTGAAGACTTCGAAGACGTCGGCTTTGGGCGCCGGTCAGGTTAAGATAGATGACGTAAGAAAGCGGCTGCGCTAGCATGGCTGCGTTGGGGCCGGGTCAGGATCAAAATGATCCATCTCTATCATTTCAGCGCCCGCAATCGTCTTCCTGCCCGCAACCCTCAAATCTATGGATGACCCATGACCGATACTTCGCCGTCGCCGCCCGGTTCTGTTGCCGCCACCATGCAGGCCAAGTTGCAAGAGGCTTTTGCCCCCGCACGGTTGGTGCTGACGGATGAATCGCATCTTCACGCCGGTCATGCTGGCGCGCGGGAAGGCGGTGAAAGCCATTTTCGCCTAGAAATTGTAGCCGAGGCCTTTACTGGGCTTTCCCGTCTCGATTGTCAGCGTAGGATTTATGCCGTTTTAACCGATGAGCTTGCGGGGCCCGTGCACGCGCTCTCCATCACGGCCCGGCCTTCTATTTAATCAATTCCCAATTAATATATATTATAAATACCATTATTGAGGATGCTTAATCCCCAGTTTTTGTTGACTATTTTTAAAGAAAACGTTTGTTTCACCGTTAGGTTGTAGCAGATTTCGCTATCCGAACCCGCCCATGTTGCATAGAATAATCCGATAAAAAGAAATAGTCTTTTCTATTAAAATCAGGAATTGGCTAGAATTAGGACTAGGGACGTATGAAACGGGGGGGCAGGGTGCATATTTGTAAAAATGTGAACGTCGGGAATAGGCGCACCAGTATTCGCCTAGAACAAGAAATGTGGGTTGCGGTCAATGAACTTTGCCAACGCGAAGGCATGACGGTTCATGAATTGTGTTCACTGATAGATAGGTTCCGTGGGGAAAATAGCCTGACGGCGGCCCTCAGGGTTTTTTTGGTTGTCTATTACCGCGTAGCGTCAACCGAAGCTGGGCATAGTAGCGCAGGCCATGGAGCGGGCATTACCGGTCACGGCGCAGATCACTGGCGTCCGATCATAGCCGGTGTGTTCCAGGGTTAGGCCCAGAACGAAATTAACCCGACCGCCCAGATAGGGGGCAGGTAAGGGTAAAATCTTTTTAAGCCAGCTATTTGGGCCCGGTATAAAATGCGGGCCAGCGCTTTTTCACCACTTCACCATCAGACGCAAGAGCATGGCAGGCATTAAGCCGTGCCGGCTTTGCAGTGGTTACGCTGGCGGCGTCATCCTGGCGTTTGCGGGCGAGTGTCGGGCCCATGGTTTGGAAGGCGACGGTGCCAATGGGGCCGAGCATTTCCACCAGATGGACGCAGCCGCTTACGCCACCTAGCAGTTCACGCACCCGCAGATTCCATCCCGGCTTGATGCGTTCGCCGACGAGAACCTTATAAGCCGGAGTAATGTTGGGGCAGGTTTGATGGGGCCCGGCATCTATGGACGCGTCCACCTCTTTTACGGTCAGCGTATCGTCCAAGGTCAAGCGCAGGCGCATATTGTGGACCGCCGTACCGGCGGTCACCTGACCGCGCCAGGAATTATCAAAGTCGTAATCCTTGGTGTCGACCAGATGCCCTTCGATGTCCCATAATCCATCGTCGCGTTGATAGCCTTCAAGGGTTATGACGCGCTTATGGAGACGTTTACGTTGGCTGGGTTCAGAAAGAGACATGGCAAAATCCTATTTGGCGGGGAGTGCCCCTGGTTATTGGGCCGAAAGCGAGGTTTTAGGACTGGGCCACCGGTTTGGGGGGCGTAACGCGGATGGCGGTCAGGCGGTTGCCTTTGCGGCCGAGAACTTCAAAGTGGAAATTGTGGAAGGTAAAAATCTGGCCCGGTTCTGGGATCAGGCGTGATTCGTGTAATACCAATCCAGCGATGGTTGCTGCTTCTTCGTCGGGAAGGCCCCAATCGAAGCGCCGATTGAGATCGCGCAATGTCACATCGCCGTCGGCAATGACGGTACCATTAGGCTGTGGACGGATACCGCGGCGCGGGACATCGGTTTCGTCGGAAATATCACCGACGATTTCCTCGAGGATGTCTTCGAGTGTGACGATACCCATAAGGTCGCCGTATTCATCCACCACCAAGGCAAAATGTTCGCCCCGGCGCCGGAACGCTTGAAGCTGGGCCAGCAGGTCTGTGGTTTCAGGGATGAACCAGGGCTCAGCGGCGAGCCCGGCAATATCGAGATCCTTATGGTCTCCCGGGTGTTCTTCCACTGCTTTCAGCAATGCCTTAGCGTGCAGTACGCCGACGATATTATCAGGCTTATCGCGCCAAATGGGGATGCGTGTATAAGGGCTCGCGACGACTTCGCGCACGATCTCGGCGGGTGGCAAGGCGGCATCCACGGTGACCATATTGGAGCGATGGATCATTACGTCGCCGACCTCGACATCCCCAAGATCAAGGATCGAATGCAGCATAATTCTCTCATGGCGGCTGTCTTGGCTATCGCCGCTGTGCAACGCAATGGCGCCGCGCAATTCTTCAACGGCATAGGCGGTCCCCTGCCCCTGGCCG
>JBLHLO010000250.1:0-3936 GCA_047621105.1 Alphaproteobacteria bacterium | reverse complement strand
TATGGCGCGCTTCCCTAACCACGCCAATACACGGCACATCCGCAAGCAACTGCCCTGGCTCATCGAAGACAGACCGTTGCTTTCTCGCATCGCGGGTGGCAATACCAGTTGCATGTTTGCCAAACCTTTATCGAAGACAGCCTTAAGCGACTCCGTTTTCCTCACCCCTTAGATTTGTGAGTCATGTCCCAATTTGATGCCAATGCCCTTCTCCGCCCCCGCAACATCGTGCTCGTTGGCGCGTCCGACCGGCCGCGCCATTGGTCCGGCCGGGTCTATAAAAACCTGAAGCGCTTCGGCTTTCCCGGCGCCGTCTTCCCGGTCAATCCCAAACGCACAAAAATCTGGGATATCGACTGCTATCCCGACGTGGCCTCCCTGCCCGCCCCCCCCGATCACATCGTTTCTTTTCTGCCCGCCGATTTAGTATTCGATCTGATGACCGACGCCGCCAAGGCAGGTGCCCGCTCGGCCCTGGTATTTGCCGGGGGCTTCGGCGAAGGCGGTGATCCCAAAGGGCGTGAGCGTGCCGCACGGCTGGGTGCCATCATCGAAGAAACCGGTCTCGCCCTCTGCGGGCCCAACTGCCTCGGCAATGTAGCGGCACCGTCTCGCGCGGTGACCTTGCCTGATGACGGTCTGGGCCAGCTTGAAGCGGGACCGGTGGCGGTCATCGCCCAATCTGGCGGATTATGTGTCGCCCTCAACCGTATCCTTTCCGAACGTCGCCTGATGGCGTCCTACCTCATTTCATGTGGCAATCAGGTCGGCCTCGCAGCGGGCGATTACATTCGTTTCATGGCTGGGGAGCCCCAGGTGCGCGCCATCTTGCTGTATCTCGAACAAGTGGTTCGCACCGATGATTTCCTTGCCGCCTGCCGGACCGCGACCGAGGCCGGCAAAACCTTAATTGCCGTCAAAATAGGCGGCTCAGACGCAGGCCGGGCAGCGGCCCTTGCCCATACCGGGGCGCTTGCCGGCCGGGTTGAAGCCTTCGATGCCGTTGCCGCCCCGGCCGGGGTAACGCGGCTCGATTGCCTGGAAGATGCGGTGGAGGCCCTTGAATTCACCGTGCGCGCCGATCGTCCCCGGGCGGGCGGCATCGCGGTGATGAGCAATTCCGGCGCCATGAAAAGTCTGGTTTCCGAATCGGCGGCACGGGCCGGCGTGCAGCTCGCACGCTTTTCCGAGACGACCCAGGCGCGGCTAACAGAAGCGCTTGGCCCCGATGCGCCGCCCGGCAATCCAGTCGATACCAAGCAGACCGTGCGTACGGAAAATCACCGGGCCTGCCTCGACGCGCTCGCCGATGACCCCAATGTCGGCTTGATCTTACTTGGTGAAGAATTACCTCAAGTCCCTGGTATTGAAAGGAAAGAAGCAAACCTTACCGGCATTGGTCAATGGGCCAAAACGCGCCAGGACCGCCCGCCGGTCGCCCTGTTCACACCGGTCAATGTCAATCCAACCGATCACGCCCGTGGCCTGCGCCAGAACCTCGATCACCTGCCCTATTTCGCCGAACCTGACCGCGCCTTTAGGGTCATCGCCCGGCTCAACGATCAAGCCGCCCGCGCGGCGCGGGCGGGAATCCCCCCCGTTTCACCTGCAGCGCCCCCGACTATGGAGGCCGCAACCGAGATTATTGCCCTGGCCTGCGCCCAAACCGATGAACCGCAAACTCTGGACGAAATGCACTCCAAAGCATTGCTCGGCCAATGGGGGATCCCAGCCGCCCGCGAATTCTTCGCCGCCGATGCCGAAGCGGCTACCCTAGCCGCGGCGGCAATTGGCTTCCCGGTGGTGGTCAAAGGCGTTTCCCCGAACCTGCCGCACAAAAGCGAAGCCGGTGCCGTCTTCATCGGCCTACAAGACGATGAAGCCGTGCGCGCAGCAGTGACACAAATCACTGCCAATGTCGCAGCCTATGCCCCCGGCGTGACCCTCGACGGGTTTCTTATCGCCGAACAGGTGAAGGGCGGAGCCGAACTCGTGCTCGGTATGAGCAGTGACCCCGAAATGGGGCCGGTCATCATGTTTGGCACCGGTGGGGTTATGGTCGAACTGTATAAGGATGTCGCCTTTGGGCGTGCCGGGCTTACCGAAGCCGAAGCCGCGGCGATGATCGATGCCACAAATGCCGGTAAAATTTTGGCCGGCTGGCGGGGGGCACCAGCGCTGGATCGCGAAGCGGTAATCCATGCCATTACCGCTCTCGGGGCGCTGGCGGCAAACGCCGCCGGTGTTATCGACGCGATCGATATTAACCCGCTCATTGTTCGGGAAGCGGGCCAAGGGGTGGTTGCCCTGGACGGCCTCGTCGTATTGGCGGCAAAAAGCTAGTTCGCCGCCCGGATCGCTGCGCGCGCGATCACCATACGCATCATTTCCGGCGTGCCTTCGGTAATCATATGGCTGCGCTGATCGCGGAACAGCCGCTCCACCGGCAGATCCTTAGTCAACCCGATGCCGCCGTGGATTTGCAGGCAATCATCTGCCGCCCGATAAGCCATTTCAGTGCAGAACAGTTTCGCCATATAGGCTTCGACCCGGTCATCGGCACCGGCATCTATATTTCCCGCCGCGCGGTAAATCATCAACCGGGCTGCATGGAGGTGCACCGCCATATCGGCCAGTTTCCATTGCACCGATTGGCGCGTCGCGAGCGGGGCGCCAAAGGTGACCCGTTCCTTGGCATATTTTGCGGAAAGTTCGAGGCAACGTTCCGTCACCCCCAGCGCCCGGGCACCCTGTTTGATCCGCCCGACCCCCAACCATTGCTGCGCCAGGCCAAAACCCTTGCCCTCTTCCCCTACCAGATGGCGCGCCGGTACACGCACATCTTCAAACACAACCTCCCACGGCCCTTCTTCGGTCATGGTGTGGTATTGCGTGGTCAGGCGAATGCCGGGCGTATCCATATCGACGATGAAACAGGAGATGCCCCCGCGCGAGCCCTTTTCCCGGTCAGTGGCGGCCATCACCTGGGCGAAATCGGCATGATCGGCACCGGTGATGAAACGTTTGACGCCGTTGATGACGTAATCGTCGCCATCGCGCACGGCGGTGGTCCGCATCGACCCGGGGTCTGAACCCGCATCGGGTTCAGTCTGGGCGAAGCAGCTGGTCTTTTCGCCGCGAATGACGGGGAGCAGATAGCGCGCCCGCATGTCTTCATCGAGCGCATAAAGGATCGGCCGCACATCGGGACCGAGGATCGAGACGCCCCGGGTCGGCAAGGCCACGGTGCGGCCCAGTTCCTGCCAGATCACAGCGCGGGCCAAAAGTCCAAGTCCCTGGCCGCCGAATTCTTCCGGCACGTCGATCAGCCATAGCCCTAGCGCTCGGGTCTTCTCACATATTTCTTCGTAAACGCCGGGCTTGAGCTTGCCCTCAACGAGGGTTTTGCCCTCGCGCGGGATCATTTCCTTGTCGACGAAGCGGCGCACGGTGTGCTGCAAAATGCGTAGTTCTTCGGGCAGGTCGAAAGTCACCCCAGTCTCCAGTCCGTTATTCAGCCCCTGATTATGGGCGTCTGGAGCCCGGGCGCAAGCGCCCGAGACTGGCCCTCTTGCTGGCTCTGTTGCAGAGGACCGCCTGGGGGGCTAAAATCACCGCCAATCGGCGTCGCCGCGCTTCTTGCGGCACAGCGTCTTCGGTATAACCATCCAATAACCAGCCCCACAAAAATAAGGGGTTCAGGAGAATCCCATGCCACATGACATGCCCGACGATCATATCCATTGGACAGAGCCCACCGATAACAAGAAGAAATCTGGCTTCGGCAACTTCGAAAAACCAAGTCTGCCATACGATCTGTGGATGGATGCCCAGGAAATCCCCTGCTTTCGCGGACTTGGGGTTCAGCGCTGTCAGGACCTGCCGCTAAAACCTTGGAAGTTTTACGGCGGCAATGGCACCTTTATTCAGCTGTGG
>JBLHLO010000249.1:0-3939 GCA_047621105.1 Alphaproteobacteria bacterium | reverse complement strand
CGTGTGGATACAGGCGTCAAAACCATCGCTGATGCGCGCCGCAAAGCAGTGATCATGGGATCTACCGCCCCCGGTACCGACACGACGATTTATCCCGCACTGCTGAATAACACCCTTGGCACCAAATTCCGTTCGGTCACCGGCTACATGACGGGGCCGTCCGTCGATCTCGCCATTGAACGTAATGAGGTTCAGGGACAGACCGATTCAGTCTCATCGATGCAGTTACGTTGGCCCAATTGGCGCAAGCAGTTCTATATTCTGGCGCAACTGTCGCTCACCAAGCACCCTGACCTGCCCGGCGTGCCGGTGATCCTCGATTTGATCAAACCCGAAAACCTAGCCCCCGGCCTTAGCGTTGAAGAGGCTAAAACCATCTGGCGCATCATGCTGACCCAGAAGGTCATGGGCCGGCCATTCGCCATGGGGCCGGGCGTCCCTGCGGATAAGGTTAAGGTGCTACGGGCTGCATTCCGGAAGATGTTGATCGACCCGGTCTTCATTGCCGATGCCAAGCGCCAAAAGCGTGAGGTCGTTGCCGTCGACGGCGATGCAATTCAGAAATTGATCGCAGAGGCCGCCAGTACGCCCAAGCCCCTTATTGCCAAGTTGAAAGATGCGCTCAAATACAAGGGCAAGGTCGAAAAAGCCAAGGTCGCTTTCGTCATGCATACCGGCAAGGTCACGAAGACGCAGAAGGGTGGCCGCAGCATCTACATTAAGTACAAGGGCAAAGAAGCTAAAGCCAAGGTGTCAGGACGCAGCACCAAGGTCATGATCAATGGCCAGAAAGCCAAGCGCAGCGCCGTTAAGAAGGGCATGACCTGCACCTTCACCTATCCTGGCCCCGGCATGCAGGCCAAAGAGGTCAATTGTAAAAAGTAAAATGCACCGTCGGGCCGATTAATGGCCGGATACAGCAATAAGCGAATGAAATGTGAAGGGCGCCTCTAGAAAGAGCGCCCTTCTTTTATTCCCAATACGAAGACGGCCCCAATGACGGACCTTACTTCGTGGTTAGCGTACTGCGCTTGGGCTTACCAAGCTTTTTGGGTTTACGCTTTTTAGGGGATTTTTCCCATGGCTTCACTTCCCCTGCGGGTGTACTTGGCCCACCGGCATCCGGTCCTTGGGGTTTGCGCTTTTTAGAGGGTTTTTCCCAGGGCTTCACTTCCCCTGCGGGCGTTTTCGGCCCGCTGGCATCCGGTCCTTGGAAAGATTTGCGCTTATACCCTGGCTTGGCCGGGCTATAGGGCCTTTTGGCCCCATGCGGCTTATCGCCGCCCCTGCCCCCGCTTGGGGCACCTTCCAAGCGGGTCACGGTGATCGTCTTTTCCACCTTGCGGCTCGGCCCCAAGGCCTCGAGAAAACGCTCGACACACTCTGATGCCAGTTCCACATGGGTTTCGTCCGGCAGAACTTTGATCGCGCCGATTTCACGTTTGGTAATATGACCCGCGCGGCACAACATCGGCAGCAACCACCGTGGCTCCGCACTGTGTTTGCGCCCGACTGACAGGGAGAACCAGACTCCGCCCTTGAAATCGTCCCGTTTCGGCTTCGGGTCTTCCAATGGTGCGGCATCCAGCAATTCCTCTGGCCCCGGCAGCCCCGCACGATGCATGCGCAAGAAGGAAGCGGCGACCTGCTCCGCGCCGTGGCGGGCCAGAAGCTCCCCGGCGAAGAGTTTTTCGTCCTCGCTCAACGGTTCACTGAGGGCCGGATCATCGAGGATGCGCTCACGGTCAACCCGCATAATATCCTGGAGAGATGGCGGCTTGGCCCATTCGGCCTCAACATTGGCGCTCCGCAACAGCTGTTCGGTGCGACGGCGCACGGGATGGGGCACGATCAACACGCACACCCCCTTGCGCCCGGCGCGCCCGGTTCGGCCGCTTCGGTGCAAAAGGATTTCACGGTTTTTTGGGATATCCGCATGGATCACCAGATCGAGATTCGGCAGATCAATGCCGCGCGCCGCCACATCGGTCGCAATACACACCCGCGCACGCCCATCGCGCATCGCTTGCAGGGCGTGGCTGCGTTCGTTCTGACTTAATTCACCCGACAGCGCCACCACCGAAAACCCGCGGTTAGTAAAACGGCTGGTCATGTGGTTCACCATGGCACGTGTGCCACAGAATACGAGCGCGCTTTTGGGATCGACATAGCGGAGCAGATTAATGATGGCATTTTCCCGATCATTCGGGGCAACCGTGAGGGCGCGGTATTGAATGTCGAGATGCTGTTTTTGTTCCGCCGTCGTGGCAATACGCACTGCATTACGCTGGTACCGCTTGGCGAGGCTTGCGATGGTACGCGGCACGGTGGCGGAAAACATCAATGTGCGCCGATCTTTTGGTGCGGCATCCAAAATATATTCCAGGTCTTCACGGAAACCCAGATCGAGCATTTCATCCGCTTCATCCAACACCACGGCCCGCAAACCAGTCGTATCAAATGAGCCCCGTTCGATATGATCGCGCAGTCGCCCCGGCGTGCCGACCACAATATGTGCGCCGCGTCCCAGAGCCTGACGTTCGGCGCGCATGTCCATCCCGCCGACACACGAGGCAATAATCGCCCCGGTCGACACATAGAGCCATTCCAGTTCGCGCTTTAACTGCATCGCCAATTCCCGGGTCGGGGCGACAGCCAGGGCCAAGGGGGCCTTCGCGCGGGCAAATTGATCTGCCCCATCGAGCAGCGTGGGCCCCAGCGTCAGTCCGAATGCCACCGTCTTGCCCGACCCGGTTTGGGCCGAAACCAGGAGATCGGCTTCCTTGAGTTCAGGCGACAGAACCGCCTTTTGCACGGGGGTTAACACCGTGTAGCCGCGTTTGCTCAACGCCTGGCCAAGCGCCGGAACGACGCCTTCGAATTCTGTCATAGTCATTCTTTCCGAATGTAGGGTTAGGCCCAGAATTTCTAAGTATTTCTGGGCCCCGGTTTATGGGCCGCTCATCACCTTAATTCAAGCATTCTGCCTCATAATGCCTATTTTCTGGCATTAAACAGAGCGCTCGGGGCAGCATTAACTGAGATTTTACAAGCACCTGACGACATACCCGCTATACTAGTTGTTTGCCCTGTCTAAGGGGCCCCGTCCCATTAATGGCTTTGGCTCGGTTGACTTCGACTTTTTTGTTCTAACAATGCCCGCCGGGCGCGCAGACGCTCAGATTTCCAGTATAGGCCCCCAATGCATCTCAGAAACTGGCAGCAAAAAATTATCGACGATTTCCCGTCGATCATCAGCCAACACCGTCGATTTATCCTAAAAGCACCCACTGGGGCTGGCAAGACCGTGCTCGCCAGCGAAATAGTCGAGCGGTTCTACAGTGGCAAAAAAATTATCGTTCTGTGCCATCGGCTGGTGCTGTTGGAACAGCTCGAAAAGGCCCTGAGCAAAAAACACAAAGTCCGCAAATTGACGGTTTCTGACAAAGGGGCGGCCTTCAAAGATTACGATATTCTTCTGTCGACCAATATGCGGGCCAAAGATGTCTTGGCAGATGCCATCCCCAAGGCGGACCTCATCATCATCGACGAAGCCCACCGCGTATCGCCCAATGGAACGGGCTATAAACGGATCATTGATGATTTTACCGAACACGGCAAAACCAGCGCCCAGTTTATTGGGCTGACGGCATCGCCCGAACGCCGTACCGGCGATCAACGCGACCAGCTGAATCTTGCCTTCGATGCCATTATCGATTGCGCCAATATTGAAAGCCTGATCGATGAAGGCGTTTTGGTTCAGCCGGTTTACCGACCCCATTTCGTCCATGACCTCGACCTTACGGGCATCGATATCAGCTCGGGTGACTTTCCGGTGGCAAAATTGGCCCCGGCAATCATTAAGTCATCGATGATCGACTACGCAATCTGGAGCTATACCGAAGAGCGGGAAAAACTCATCACCAAACCTGTCTCTGC
>JBLHLO010000248.1:0-3956 GCA_047621105.1 Alphaproteobacteria bacterium | reverse complement strand
ACTGAGGCCCTGTTTCGCGCCGGTGTTCGGCGTGACAGCTGCTATTTCTGGGACTTAGAAGCTCACGAGTCGGCATTGGCTGGCACGTGAGTTCTTTTATCTGTGCAGCTAATGGATCGGTAAAGCGGTTTTCTTGGCGGCGGATTTGTGACGAGACGATGCGGCAAGCTTGTCCTTGTAAATCTCTCTATCCGCGGTCGTCATAAGACTCTCTGAGTCATTTCCCTGATTAGGCGATATGGCGGCACCCACGCTGAGGCCGGGATCTCCGGCAATAACCGGGCGTTATTAATTTTTAAGGCCGACCTGAAAGCCAAGCCAACGCGCGATGAGCGCCAGGCCGGCCGTCATGGCGACGATAAACAGGCTGATGATCCCCGCCACTTCACGGGCCGAGCCGGTCGATGTCGTCATATATTCAAGCGCCAGTAATGACAGCGTGACGGTTTCACGGCTGGCCAGCAGAATAACGCTACCGGTCGAGCCGGCGGCAATAACGAAGTTCAGGATTCCCATCAGCACCAGGGTCGGCGCAATCAAAGGCAACCAAATCCGGAAATAAGTGTAGAGCCACCCTGCCCCGGAAATCCTGGCGGCTTCTTCCAGATCATTGCCCATCTGCAGGAACACGCTTTTGAACATCTGAATACTGGTCAGCTTGCCTTGCAATATGACGACGATAATCAGGATCCAAATCGTGCCATACAACCAATTCAGCCCCGGCGTCGCCGAGATCACCCAGAGCAGCCCCAGACCGGAGAGGATACCCGGGATGCCCGCACTGCCCCAGAAGATCGAATCAAGTACCAGCTTACCCGGCCAACTGCGACGAACTAGGACATAGGCGACCATGGAAAAGAGCAGTGGTGAGATGATTGCCGTCGAGAGGGACAGAACAATTGTCGTCTTGAAGGCCCGGAAGAAGATCGGGTCGAGCAGCACCGTCCGCCAATGGTTCAATGTATAGGTCGGCTCCGCCTGGAAAAAACCGGCGCGGGTCATGAAGCTGCCACCCAATAGGGTCAAAACCGGGACAAGGGTCAATAACGCAACAACAATAGCGACAAGGGCGAAGGCAAAGGGCTGCAACTTGCCGAGATCAACAAGGCCCGGCTTGTATTCCCCCGTCACCGTCGTGTACTGGCGCCGCGACAGCAACCAGCGTTGAAGCGGGATGATACACAGGATAATCATTAGCGTCAGGCTGGCGAGGGCAGTCGCATGACCATATTCCGGCGGCTCCATTTCCCGCACGTAATCGTATAGCTGGGTCGAATAGACAAAAAATTGGATCGGCGTACCGAGAATTTGCTCAATTTCAAACGTGTTGAACATGCGCACCAGGTTCAACAAGAACACCACGACCATGGCCGGCACCATGACCGGCAAGGTCACCCGCATCATGGTTCGAAGTCTGCCGGCACCCGATACCCGCCCAGCTTCTTCCAGGGTCACATTCATGTTGCGGAAAGCGGGCGTCAACAGCATGACTTTCTGTGACAGGGCATTACCCATCAAATGGGCAAAGACGATCCCCTCAACACTATAGATATTAAAAACGGGTCCATCGATGAACGGCAGTGCCTTCATCCAAACATTGAAAAAACCAAAAAAAGGATCAAGCAGCAATGACCAACCAATGGTCGTCGTCAGCGCCGGCAGCATGAAAGACACCCAAAACATGAATTCGAAGCCGCGACTGAAACGGATCGGCGTTCGCGCCAGAATCCAAGCGATCAGAACGGCAAGAGGAAAACTGATAACCGTATATGACGCAAAAACGACAATGGTATTACGAAGGCTTTCAAAGACATCGGGTTCGGAAAAGGCCTCACGCCAATTATCAAAGCCGAATTCGTATGTCCCCTGGATAACCCCAGAGATATTGAAGCTTTGAATGAAGATCAGCAGAACCGGGTAAATAATGTAGAACCCAAAAAACAGAATCAGGATCGACATGATGAAAAGGCCGGTCCCGGACCTGGTCTTTTTCTTGATAGGCGCTTGAGCAGCGTTAAGGGCAGTCACGATCTTGTCTCTCGTTCAGACCGGCATAATCTTGCTACGGCCAGTAAATTGCGGCCAGTAAATTGCGGAGAGGGCAGCCGCAGCCCCCCTCCCCGCCTTAAGAAATTTACGCCTTGAAGAAATTTACTTCGTCTTTTTATTCTTACGCGCATTTTTCATTATTCTGCTGAGCGTCTTCAAGTGTTTCCGCTGATTATTGATGAAGCTCGGATCAGAAAAACCGATGTAGTATTTGCGGTCCGACCTAATCAGATACTGGGGCGCAATTAAGTCGTCCGGCACATCGACACGCAGCGAATCAGATGTCTTGCCCGTTTTAATGAAGATGGATTGGCCTTCCTTGCTCAATGCCCAATTGATAAACAGCTTTTGTGCATTGGGATTGGCCGGTTGATCCACCGCCATAATATTGGCCGCCGAGGCGGATAGAATCTCCCCCTCTTTCAGCACATGGGGCAGGTAAGGCAAAATCGGAAAGCCCTGTTTCGCCATTTCCTCGGCTGGCGTGCCAAGACCGAACATGCCGATCGCAAATCGGCCAAGACCTAACCATTCAACCGCCTGACGCGAATCGCGGACGATCGTAACATCCATGTCATTGGCCCAGCGTTTGAACCATTCTTCGCCGATCGACGGGGTAAGCAGCAAAGGTACGCTCGACGCTGCCGCGCCACGGCGGGCAGGCGACCGTGAGATAATCTTGCCCTTCCACTTGGGGTCCAGCAAATCCCAATAAGACTGAATCTGTTCCGGCTTCACCAGATTGGTGTTGATGGCGATGGTGTAGGCCGGAGACGCCCCCCAGGTGAAAATGTAGCGGCTCTCAGGGTCCGTGAAGTGGTGCTTTCCCTGGTACCAACGCTTGGGATTGCTGACTTCCGGATCAAGCATAAGCGGCTTGAGCGGCGCCAACATCTTATTGGGTAGCAAAATGGAAAGGCCGGTATTGGCCCCACCAATCCACACGTCGGCGGTAAATTTTCCGGCCCGCCTCTCAGCCAGAATTCGCGCCGAATGCTTGCGGCTGCTGCCGGTCTGATAATTGACTTTGACGCCGTATTTCTTGGTGAATTCCGGCATGATTGCCCGCAGCTTACGCGGCATCTGGCCGCCAAGAATCACCTCGACCTTACCTTCTTTTTGCGCTGCTTTGACCAACTGATCCCATTCGGCTGAAGCAGCGACCGCCTGATTTGGTAAAAAGGGCAACAGCAAAGCTGCCGCCATGACCAACCCCGGTGTGAATTTCTTCAACATGTTTCTCACTCCCTCTAGCATTAAATTTTAAGCCATTAATTGCGAAATATGTTACTGCGCGTTGTCCAGTGCATCCGCCATGGACCGATCCGAAGGCCAGGCACTATGGCCATCTGGACGCGGCCTCAACCAAACTTTATCGCCCTCCCCTAAAGGCTGATGGCGGTCGCCGTAAATAAGGATAGCGCGCTGCCCATCGACATCTATCTGATATTCCGTACGCTCACCAACGAATAAAGCCGCCAAGACGGTGCCCCCGATGATACCCGGCGGCACATCGGCGGATATGGCCGGAAGCAGTTCCACATCTTCGGGCCGGATGCCGAGAAACACATCATCACCGGCTTTGATCGATTCCGGATCATAGGTGCGGCCGAATACGGTGCAATCTGGGGCGCCGGTGATCGCGATGGCCATGTGGCCGGATGGGTTGTGGATGGCAACCTTGCCCTTGAACAGCAATGTCTTGCCGACGAAGTCGCGGACGAATTCATTAGTCGGCGCCTCGTAGAGATGACGCGGGTCGCCCTGCTGCTGGATCTCGCCAAAATTCATCAGGGCGATACGGTCGGACAGGCTGAGCGCCTCCACCTGATCATGGGTGACGAACAACACTGCAATATTGAGCCGCTTTTGCAGGTGTTTGACCTCAAGGCGCATCTGCTCACGCA
>JBLHLO010000247.1:0-3960 GCA_047621105.1 Alphaproteobacteria bacterium | reverse complement strand
AAGCGGATCACAGGGCCGGTGGCCTGGCAACATCCCAAGACCGGCAAGCCGGTACAGGTCTACCGGCGCATCAACCGCGCCAAGGAACAACTCTTCACCGTGCGTTCGCAAAAAGATGGTTTTGGCAGGGTCTATGACAGCCGCCGCTCAAGCGGTTCTTGCATCGACGGGATCAAATTCCCGCTCGGGCTGTGGCGCGAGGGCGAAACCCGCATTTTCAAATTCCAATGCTTCAGCCCCAAGGGCACCCGGACCCGTGAGGTCAAACTGACCATCGAAAAGCTAGATTACACTTATGACGGTAACGCCCATTCGCTTAAGTTCCGTTGGATCCTTAATGGCGGCAAAATTCCCAATTCCGACGTCAGTTATATCTATTCGCCGGGCCACGGCCTCGTCGATCTTGCAGAGAATTAAAGGCTGACGCTGTTTGCTGCCTACTGCGCTGCCTGTATCGCGGGCGAAGCTTCGGCCTTGGCGGCGCCAACCCGGATCTGTGCCGCCTCGATAATCATGCGCAGAAGATCGGCATAGGAGTAACCGGCATACCCAGCCATCAGGTTAAACTTGCCATCCCAGCACCAGCCCGGATTGGGGTTCATTTCCAAAAGCTTTACCGTGCCATCGGCCCCGGCGCGGAAATCAACCCGGGCGTAGTCGCGACAACCTAATCGTTCGAACAACAGCATGGCATGGTCGGTCATCCGTCTCAGCACGTCCTCATCAGCGGCGGCAGGACGATAGCGGATGTCGGTCCAATAGGGGCTTTGCGGGTCCCATTTCGATTCATAAGAAAGAATTTGCGGCAGTTCAGGCGGCAATCCCGAATAATCCACTTCAAGCACCGGCAGTACGGTAAAGCCGTGACCGGGATTGCCAATCAAACCGACCGAGTATTCGGCGCCGGTCAAATATTCCTGCACCAGAATGGGGCGGCCCCGAAAGGCATCGCGTAGCTGATCAAGGGTGGCAATCGCTTCCTCGGCATTATTGACCACCGATTTCTGGGTGATACCGATCGAACTATCACCCGTGGCGGGCTTCAAGAGTGCCGGGAATACTGACGGGATGGTCGCCGCCGTATCATCGGGCGCGCAATAGGTCTCCAAAGGCACCGGAATGCCCAGTTCCTCGGCCACGGCCCGGACCAGGGATTTGTCGTAACAGAGCCCGAGACAGGTCGGCGCCGCCCCGGTATAGGGGACGTCCAAAATTTCCAAAATGGCGGGCACGTGCAGTTCCTTGAAGGCGTCGTTATTGAAGCCTTCATCGCACAGGTTGAGCACAAATTCAGGGCGCTTGTTACGTAGGTCCTGCATCAGGGTTGCGTGATTATCGAGATAGTCCCAGCTGTAACCGGGCTGTTCCGAAAGCGCCCCCTTGAGCTTGGCGACAGTGTCCATGTCCTCGGTATTGAACTTGCCCCCCAGCTTGACGCTGTCGGGCAGGCGCGGATCGCCCAACAGGACCGTGACATTTGGAAATAGGGGCCCACGCACGGCTTTTTGGGGCCGCGCCGGTGCCGTGGCGGTGACAAAGAAGCGCCGCGACATCATGCCGAGATCCTGATTGCGTTCGGATTCGGTTTCAACCCCGTGATGGATGCGCACTTCACGGAACCCCGCATCCTCCAGAAGTTTGGTGATGCTCTCGGCGTTATACAGGCGTTCGGCATAGAACTGATCGGCGATCACCCCTTTTTCCGCATTGGTCACCACTTCGCGGCAGACCAGACGCGACCCATCGGCCGAGAGGGAACGTTCACGGTTGACGAAGTGATCGCGGTCGATCCATTCCCACGAGCGTGGCTCAAAATTAGCCTTGATCCAGTCGCCGTCGGTGAGGTCCAGCACCAGCGTCGCGCCGGAGCGGGCGACGCGGCGAATGGCGGAAAACACCTCGGCGTCGTCCTCGGGACGCTCGAAATAACCGAACGAATTGCCCAGGATCAAAACCGCATCGAAACTGGCTTCGGGTAGGCGCACCTTGCGCGCATCCCCTTCCTTAAAGGTGACGGTGAGGTTATCGCGCCGTGCCCGGCGGCGGGCAAGACGAATAAGATAGCGTGACCGATCCATGCCGGTGACGTTCTCAAAACCCCGGCGGGCGAGATCCAGCGCATGGCGGCCCTGGCCGCAGCATAGATCAAGGATGCGGTCGCCCGGTTCAAGCCCGGCAACACGCAGAATCTCATCGATTTCGCGTTCTGTGTTACGGTTGTCCTCAACCACGTCACCGTCGGTCTGCAGATAGACCGCGTTGAATAACGTCCGCCACCAATCATGGGGCAGGTGACGCTCAAGATCGGACACCGGCCCCAAGGTACGCGGCACACCGGGACGCGGCGTGGCACGGGCGCGGGCTGGCTTAGTGCCTCTTTGAGTAGAGCCCTGAGTAGGGATAGATTGTGAGTCCGCCATTAAATTTGCTCTCCTTGCCAGTTCGAAAATATCATCGAAAAACGAAACCTGGGACTGCCCGGGGGCAGACCCAACTCTCTCCATGGCGGGCGGGGGGTCGACGGTCTTGTGAACTACCGTGTCGGTGAGGGCTCCAGGGCTCTCCGTCGCTCCGTTGCGTACTTTCGTGATATGATCTTAAGCGGAACGTTTTGCAAGTGGTTTTTGGCTCACGCGCTCTTGGCGCGCGCAGGCAGTTTAGGCATCAGCACCTGCTTGAGGTATTGGCCAGTATAACTGCCCGCGACCTCGGCCACGTCTTCGGGCGTGCCGGTGGCGATCACCTTGCCACCGCCGTCGCCGCCTTCGGGGCCAAGGTCAATGATCCAATCTGCGGTCTTGATGACTTCCAGATTATGTTCGATCACCACCACCGTATTGCCCTGATCAACCAAGCGGTGGAGCACTTCGAGCAGTTTTTTGACGTCCTCAAAATGCAGGCCTGTCGTCGGCTCGTCCAGAATATAGAGCGTGCGGCCGGTGGAACGCCGCGCCAGTTCCTTGGCTAGTTTGACCCGCTGGGCTTCACCGCCCGATAGAGTGGTCGCCTGTTGGCCAATATGGATATAGCCGAGGCCGACCTCGCCGAGGCTTTCGAGCTTGGAGCGGATCGCCGGAACCGGCTTAAACAGCGCCACACCTTCTTCAACTGTAAGGTCAAGGACGTCTGCTATTGTTTTGTTTTTATACCGTATTTCTAGGGTTTCACGGTTGTAGCGCTTGCCCTGGCATTCATCGCAGGTGACATAGACATCGGGCAGAAAATGCATCTCAATCTTGATCATCCCGTCGCCCTGGCAGGCCTCGCACCGTCCGCCCTTGACGTTGAACGAGAAGCGCCCGGGCTTATAGCCACGCGCCTTGGATTCGGGCAGGCCGGTGAACCAATCGCGGATCGGCGTGAAGGCCCCGGTATAGGTCGCCGGGTTGGAGCGCGGCGTGCGGCCGATGGGTGATTGATCGATATCGATGATCTTATCAACGAATTCGAGGCCCTTCAGCGCATCATGGGCGCCGGGCAACAGGCGGGCGCCCATCAAACGCCGGGCGGCGGCCTTGTACAGGGTCTCAACCACCAAGGAGGACTTGCCGCCGCCCGAGACCCCGGTGACGCAGATGAAGGTGCCGAGCGGGATATCCACGGTAACATTGGCCAGGTTATTGGCGCGTGCGCCCTGGATAGTGATTTTTTCGCCCCGTTTGCCGGGACGGCGGGCGCTTGGTACCTCGATCCGCCGGGTGCCGGTCAGGTATTGGGCGGTGAGGCTCTCTTCAGACGCCATCACCACGTCCGGCGTCCCGGCGGCGACCACGGAACCGCCGTGAATACCGGCGCCTGGGCCCATATCGACCAAGTAATCGGCGCTGCGGATGGCTTCTTCATCATGTTCAACCACCAGCACTGTATTGCCGAGGTCGCGGAGCCGCTTCAGGGTTTCCAGCAACCGGGCATTGTCGCGCTGGTGCAGGCCGATGGAGGGCTCATCGAGCACATAAAGCA
>JBLHLO010000246.1:0-3982 GCA_047621105.1 Alphaproteobacteria bacterium | reverse complement strand
CGCTGTATCCGTTGCTGCCTTGGTTCGTGCCCCTCTTCTTTCTGCAAGTCGTGGGCGGTTTGGTGGTGACACTGCTATGGGTCGGCGCGCAAACCTCCATCGCCCAATTGTCACGCGGCGAAACTATTTATCTCGGTCATTTCTCCTTTGCGGCGCGGATAGGTACCTTCATTGCGCCGATCATCCTCGGCATACTTTGGGACCTGACGACGCCTTGGGTCTGTTTTGTCGGCATCTCCGGCTGGGGGATCATGATGCTGGCCCTGGCCCTGACCCTGGCCATCCCCACCCCTCCGCATGCCGATAAGACCGCCAAATCTTCAATGCCACCGCAACCCCTGGGCGGGAGGCTCCGCGCACTGTTGCCGCGGTTCAGCGATTACCGCGACACACTGGCGCTCATGGCTATTCCGGCAATCGCCGTATCCATCGCCGTCTGCTTCGTACGCAGTGGCACATCGGGAATTCAGGGATCAATTTATGTCGTCTACCTCAATGAAATCGCCCTTACCGGCACCATCATCGGCATATTGTTCTCTTCCTTGGAAGCCGCAGGCGGTTTCGGATCGCTGATCGCAGGGCGCGTGGCCAAACATTTTTCACCCTTCGCCATGTTGGTCGGCACGACCGCCGCCGCGATCGTAATGATGGCAATAACGCCCCTGTTAGGAGGCATCGTTGCCTTGTTGATGCTGGCCCAGGTCGCCCGCGGCATCATTCAAGGCATCAATCTCCCGATCATGTTTTCCGTCCAATCCAAGGCAGTGCCACCAGACCGCCAAGGCGCGACGGTGGCGCTCAGGGTTACCACCAACCGGCTTTCCGTCATCACCGTGCCGCCGATCATGGGCGTCGTCGCCGACACTTACGGCATTAGCGAAAGTTTCCTGATCATCGGCACAACGTTGCTGGCCCTGACTGGCGCGTTATGGCTGTTCACGCGGCGCATGCCGGAGGCCGCCAACACATGAGTACAGTAACGCCATCTGCGCCCCAACCCCGACAGCGCGACCTGAACCTCAGTTATGCTGCCGGATTTATGGGGCTCGGCCTGATGGACGCCTATGTCTTCATTGTTCCGCTATGGGCGGTGTTGATCGGCGCCAGTGCCACCCAGGTTGGTTTACTGGTCGGTGCGCGATCCATGTTGCCCTTCCTGTTCACTATTCACGGCGGCGTGCTGATGGACCGTTACGGACCACGCCCGGTGATGATCACCTTCATCTTCCTGATCATTTTGATGGTGCCGCTCTATCCGCTACTGCCGTGGTTCGTACCGTTGTTCGCCTTGCAGTTGATCACCGGCTTTGCCCTAACCATGCAATGGGTCGGCGCACAAACCATCATCGCCAACTTGTCACGTGGCGATGCCGGCTATCTTGGCTATTTCTCCTTTGCCACGCGTCTTGGCACCTTCATTGCGCCGATCATCTTCGGCCTGCTTTGGGACCTCACCACACCCTGGGTCTGTTTCATAAGCATAGCCGCATGGGCAGCCCTAATGCTGGTGCTGACCCTAGCCATCCAAAAACCCAACATCGATAGTGCCACCAAGTCTTCGGCCGAATCGCCCCCTCAAGGGGGACGGATACGGGCGCTACTGCCACGGCTGTCTGATTACCGTGAGACATTGGCACTCGCCGCCATTCCGGCCGTCGCCATTTCCATCGGCGCATGTTTCCTGCGCAACAGCACGTCGGGCGTGCAGGGATCAATCTATGTGGTGTACCTCCATGAAATTGCGCTGACCGGCACCCTTATCGGCATTCTATTTGCCGCCATTGAAGGCGCCAGCGGCATCGGTTCACTGATTGCCGGGCGCGTCGCGAAGCACTTTTCTCCTTTCGCCATGCTGGTCGGCACAACCGCCGCGGCGATCGCCCTAATGGCGGCAACGCCTTTGCTGGGGGGTGTCGTCGCGTTGCTTATCCTGTTCCAAGTCGCACGCGGCATTATTCAAGGGATCAACCAACCGGTCATGTTTTCCGTCCAATCCAAGGCGGTGCCCCGTAACCGGCAAGGAGCGACAGTAGCGCTCAGGGTTACCGTCAACCGGCTTTCCTCGATCATCGTGCCGCCGATCATGGGCCTGATCGCCGACACCTACGGTATCAGTCACAGTTTCCTGATCCTCGGCGCGGTATTCTTGCTTCTGACCGGTGTCTTATGGCTGTTTGCGCGGCGCATGCCGGAGGCCGCCAATACATGAGTACCTCCCGTCCTTCCGTCGCCCGCATACCGATCCCCCGCAGGGCTTACTTCCCGGTCTTGGCAACCGGCTTCACGGCCAGCATCTACGCTGATTTCATGATGGTGGTGGCGCCGCTATGGGCGCTGATGCTGGGCGCGACCCCGGCCGAAATCGGCATCATGATCGGCTCCCGCTCCTTCCTGCCATTCCTGTTGTCGATCCATGGCGGCGTCATGATGGACAAGCTCGGCACGCGACGCATGATGCTGGTGTTTTCCGCCATTACCGCCGGTTTGATCCCACTTTATCCTATGGCACCGTGGTTCCCGGCTCTGGTCGCGTTGCAAATGATGACCGGTTTGTTTTCTAATCTCAGCTGGGTCGGCGCACAGACGCTGATCGCCCGACTTGGTAAGGGTGACCCGCATTACCTCGGCATGTTTGCCTTTACTGCGCGGTCCGGCTCCATCGGGGGGCCCATTGTCATCGGCATCATCTGGGATTTGACCGGTGTCTGGGGTGGCTTCGCTGCCTGCACCCTCGCTGGGTTCGGCATGTTCGCAGCAACTTTGGCGGTTCCCTATTGGGCCGAGCACGGCAGCGAAGACGAGGCTCGCACGGCACGCGACAGCGGCCCACCCCCACCCGCCTTTTCCTGGCGCGATACCTTGCCACGGGTTTCCGACTACGCTGACAGTATCGCGCTCTTGGCCATTCCGGCGGTGATGCTCGGCATTGTCGTCGCCTTAATGCGCCATACGCCATCTACCATTCAGGTCTCTTTCTACATCACCTATCTGAAGGACCTTGGCCTGACCGCAACGGCCATCGGTTTCCTGATTTCCTGCGCTGAGGTGACCAGCGCCTTCGGTTCGCTGTTTGCGGCCCCGGCCATGAAACGCATTCCCGTCCATTGGCTGCTGATCTCCCTGACCGCTTTCACCATCGCGTTGATGTGCGTAACGCCCCTGTTTGGCGGCATCTTCGCCCTACTCGCAGCGGCCCAGGTGTTGCGCGGCATCGGCCACGGTCTTCTGCATCCGGCAGCATTTTCGGTGATTGCCAAAGCGCTACCACCGGGTGCCCAAGGCCGGGGCGTGGCGCTGAGGACCACCGGCAACCGGCTGGGTGCGCTGATACTCCCGGTCGTCATGGGCTTCATCGCCGAAGCGGTGGGAGTCGAGACGAGTTTCCTGGTGGTCGGTGCCGGGCTGCTGGCCATCGTCGTGGTGATGGCCTGGTTCACCGCCCGCTCCCCCGCCTTCAGCCGGACCCCCTCCTAGCCCCCACCCGGCGCCTCGGCTCTTGGCCAGCTTGCATCGGCGGCGGCGGGGATTAAAATCAGGCCTACCTGCCGCCTGGTCATTCCCCGGGACCCTAGCCATAAATAATAGGCACCAATAATGTCCATGACCCCGCCAGAGACCGGGCGGCCCGCTTCGCGACGGGCGGAATATTTCACTTATGCCTCCGGCATGTTGAATGACAGCCAGACCGAGTTGATCGGCTTCATCATTCCGCTTTATGCCCTGTTCTTAGGCATGGGTCCGATGGAACTTGGCATCCTGATCAGTTCAAAATCCGTCCTATCGTCCATCTTATCGATCCACAGCGGTGTGCTGATGGACCGTTTCGGCACACGCCGGGTGATGCTCGCCATGGGGGCGGCGTGCACATTCATGCCCCCGTTGTTCGTTGTCAGTGGCTGGTTTCCTTTTCTCTTGGTTCTGCAGATGTCCCTCGGCGCCGTGTTGTCGTTTGGTTGGATCGGCTCCCAGGCCCTCGCAGTTT
>JBLHLO010000245.1:0-3984 GCA_047621105.1 Alphaproteobacteria bacterium | reverse complement strand
CGCGCACCGGGTATGTTCGTGCCCGCACTTCATTGAGAAGCGGCGTGCCCGGGGGTTCCGCCGGCATGTCGAGGCAGGCGCCCGCCGTATCAAATTTCCAGCCGTGGTAACAGCAGCGAATGCCGTCGGTTTCGACCCGGCCGAGCTCGAGCCCGGCGCCGCGGTGCGGACAGGCGCGTTCAATCAGGCCAAGCTGACCGGCGCCATCACGAAAAAGCACGAGGTCTTCGCCAAGCAGGCGGACCGGCACTGGTTTTGCCGCAATATGGGCGCCAAACCCGGTCGGCCACCAGTAACGGCGCAACATGGCGCCACACGGTGTACCGGGCCCGACCCGGGTCAGACGGTTATTTTCTTCCGCGCTCACCATCACGCACTCCCCCACTTACCGATCCTGATTTTACGCATCAAGGGCCGAATGGTGATAGGGTTTTAACCGACAGGGGCGAAGACCCCCGCCTATAAGGGAAATGGACAGCCGGGAAAACACGCTATGACACCTGAAGATAATCAAACTTTCACGCGTATTGGCCCGGGCACACCCTGCGGCGATCTGATGCGCCGCTATTGGTGGCCGGTGTGGTTTTCCGATGCGGTGACCACCAAGCCGGTGCCGGTTCGCCATCTCGGTGAAGACCTGATCCTGTTCCGCAACGCAAGCGGCACCGTTGGCCTATTAGAGCGCGCCTGCCCGCACCGCGGCGCCGGGCTCGAGCTCGGCCGGGTCGAAACCGATGGGTTGCGCTGTTGCTATCACGGCTGGAAATTTGATACGGCAGGCGCCTGCCTCGACATGCCGGCGGAACCCCCGGGCACCCCACTGCTCAATGAAGTCCGGGCGCGCAGTTATCCGACGCGCGAAGTATCGGGGCTGATCTTTGCCTATTTGGGGCCCGACCCGGCACCGGACCTGCCGCGCTATGATCTTCTCTATCGCGAGGGATGCACCCGGGTGATTGGCGGCGTCGAAGAACATTGCAACTGGATGCAACGCGCCGAAAATGCCGTCGATCAAATGCATTCGATTGCCCTGCATGCCGCCGTCTATCCCGAAGTCGCGTTGCAACGCCCCGATGTCGAATGGGACCGCACCTGGTATGGCGTGCGCGCCGCTTTCAAAGTGCCGAACGGTTTTGCCAAGGTGTCGCATTTCCTGTTTCCCGCCAGCAGCCGCTATTTCGGCGCACGGGTTGGCGATAGCCCGAGCCATATTTTGCGCTTTCGCGTGCCGGTGGATGACGCAAAAACCATGACCTTTTATATCCGGGCGCGCGACGCCAAGGGCGAGCCCGAAACTATCGCCAACGAAGGCTTCCGCACCCATGAACGCGGCGTCTATGCACAGGTCGATGACGGCTGGTGGGGACTGGCCTCGCGCGAACAAGACCGCGCCGCCCAGGAAAGCCAAGGCGTCATCGCACCACGCACACACGAAACACTGGCCACATCCGATGCCGGCGTCGCCATGTTCCGCAAGATGCTGGCCGACGCCATCAAAGCCGTCGCTGCGGGCGAAGACCCGCCCGGGGTGGTGCGCGGCAGCAATTCGGACGAGCTGATCAGTTTCGATGCGCAAAAGGTGCGCGAAGGCGCCGTCATTGAGGCATGATCAAAACTCGGATGCGGGGTCGTCATGACAACGTGCAGTGAACGCCTCGCCGATTTCATCACCGGCTTCGATCTGGCCGATGTCCCCGAACCCTTGATTGGCATTGCTGAAACCGGTTTTATCGACACCATCGGGGTCATGCTGGCCGGCGCCCAGGAACCGGCCGCAAAACTGGTCGCCGAAATGGTCGCCGCCCAAGGAGACCAACCGGCAGCAAGTGTGGTCGGACAACGCATCCGCACCGCGCCGGAGAACGCGGCGCTGATCAACGGCACCGCGACCCAGGCGCTCGATTACGACCTGTCCTTCATGATCGGCCAGTCGACGGCAGCGCTTACCCCAGGGCTATTACCGCTGGCCGAAACCTCAGGGACAACGCCGCGCGAGTTGATCGCCGCTTACATTGTCGGCACTGAAGTTTGCGGCACTTTAGCGCGATGCTTTCCCACCTTATCGAGTGACGGCGGCTGGCACGGTGCGGGCGTGCTCGGCACCATCGCCGCCACGGCAGCCATGGCAAAACTGATTCACTTGCCGCCGGGCGCTATCGTGAATGCCATCGGTATTGCCGCCTCGATGCCATCGGGCATCAGCATTAATTTCGGCACCATGACCAAACCGCTGCATAGCGGGCTTGCCGCACGCAACGCCATGATGGCCGTGCGGCTGGGCGAGAAGGGCTTCACCGCCAGTGCCGATGCCCTAGAAGGCAAGAGCGGCTTTTTCACCAGCTACGGCCGGGGGTTGGATTGGACGATCACGCCCTTTGATGACTTGGGCAAAAGTTTCACGCTCATCGATCCGGGCTATAAGATCAAGCCCTTCGCCTGCGGCGGATTACTTCATTGCACCATCGAAGCGGCGCTCGCGATTGGCGAAAACTTCCAACCGTCGGCAGACAATATAGAACGCATCGTCTTAGGCGTTGGTCCACACGCCAAAAACCGGGCCATTGATCGCTATCCCTGGTCCGAAGATTCGGCGCGGTTCAGCCTGCGCTATTTGGTGGCCTATGCCTTGATTCACGGCGCGCCCATGGTGTCGGCCTTCACCGCCGAGGGCTATGACGATGACAGTGTCCGCGCGCTCGCCACTTTATGCGAAACCGAATTGGATGATGAATTCGCCACGATTACCGGATCGGGCTATAGCCCGGGACGGGTCACCATCATCCTGAAGGACGGCAAGCGTTTCGAAAAAGCCGTCACCGTGCCAACCGGCACAAGGGACACGCCCATGGGGGCCGAGCGGATCAAGGCAAAGTTTTTGTCCTGCGCCAGCCCGGTGCTTGGCCCTGACGCAGCATCGCACTTATACAACGACCTCAAAGAGCTGGGTGCGCGCGCGACATTGAAAGATCTTTGGCCCCAGCTCAGCGCCGGCTAGACACGGGGTTTGCTTCAATCATGAATGCGCCGTCATGAATGACTTTTGATGATTATTGGGGCGAAAGCCTGAGCAGTTTCCCCGCCGAATCATCGGTCAGCACATAGACCGCCCCACCCGGCCCCACGCTCACATCGCGCACCCGGGCGCCGAGGGCAATACGCTCCTCACCGGTCACCCGTTCGCCGTCGAGCGTCAAGCGCACGACAGCCTCAGCCACGAGCCCGCCGACCAATAAATTGCCGCGCCATGATGCAAACAGATCGTGCGTATAAAACGCCATGCCCGAGGCGGCAATTACCGGTGTCCACTGGTAGATCGCCGTCGCCAACTCGGGCCGGGTCGGCGGGTCGGAAATGGGTAGCCCTGAGTATTCCGTGCCCCAACTGACAAGCGGCCAGCCGTAATTGCGCCCGGGTTTGGGAACATTGATTTCATCACCGCCACGCGGGCCGTGTTCGTGCTGCCACAGCGCGCCGGTCACAGGATGCAGCGCAGCCCCCTGTCCGTTGCGGTGGCCATAAGACCAGATTTCCGGTCGTGCCCCGGCTTGCCCAACGAACGGGTTATCCGGCGGCACCGTGCCATCGGGTTCAATGCGGAGGATGGTACCGATATGGTTCGACAGGTCCTGAGCCGGGGCGCCCTTGCCGCGATCGCCCGTCGTCACATACAGCCGTCCGTCTCGGGCAAATACCAGGCGCGAACCAAAATGCCGCCCGCCGGAGACCTTGGGTTGCTGGCTGAAGATGATCTCGACCTTCTCAAGCGCCGTTGTTGCCGCCGCATTCAGCCGGCCGCGCGCCACCGCCGTCGAGGCGCCGCCCGCGCCCGGTTCCGCGAAGGACAAGTAGACCAGACGATCCGTTGCAAAGGAGGGGGACAACTGTACATCAAGCAACCCACCTTGCCCCGAATCATAGACCTTCGGAACGCCTGTTACGGGCGGCGAAATCGAACCGCCCCGGGTAATGACCCGCAGCCGCCCC
>JBLHLO010000244.1:0-3991 GCA_047621105.1 Alphaproteobacteria bacterium | reverse complement strand
GAATGTTGTCTAAACTGATTCTGGAACTGCTGTGCTTCCTTATAGCAGTAAGCCCTGTGCTTAGGAAGCTGGGGGAAGCAAGGGAATCTCAGCCTACAAGATTAGCCTCGTGCTTGCCTAACGGGAAGGCTTTCCCCACATTGGAATAACCATGGGGATAACCATGCCCATTATCTTTTTAACAGGCCCCGTCCTATGAGCGATCCGAGCGACCCGAAGACACCGCCCCAACATGCCTGTCACGAACATGCCAGTCACGACACGGGTACGCAGGGCCATGGGGTCCAAAAAACTGCACCTGTGCTGCAGGCGGGTGCCATATGGACCTGTCCCATGCACCCCGAAGTGCAGCAGGACGGCCCCGGTTCTTGTCCCATCTGTGGCATGGCGCTGGAACCGCTCAGCGTCAGCTCTGATGATGCACCGAACCCTGAATTAATCGACATGACGCGCCGATTCTGGGTCTCGGTCGTCTTCGCCGTGCCGCTGCTCGTCATGGCCATGGGCGAAATGATGCCTTTCTGGCCCACCGGCGGGCTTTTCTCCCATGGGATCGACCGCTGGGTGCAATTCGCCTTGGCGACGCCGGTATTGTTCTGGGGGGGCTTGCCGTTTTTTCAACGCGGCTGGCAATCGGTCGTCAATCGCCACCTCAACATGTTCACCCTGATCGCTATGGGGACCGGGGTAGCGTATCTGTTCAGTGCCGTGGCGGTATTGGCGCCCGGACTTTTCCCTGAATCTTTTCGTGGTCCAGGAGGCCAGGTCGGTGTCTATTTCGAGGCCGCAGCGGTGATTATTGCCCTGGTGTTGTTGGGGCAGGTGCTTGAGCTCAAGGCGCGCGAACGGACCTCAGGCGCGATTCGGGCGCTGTTGGATCTCGCGCCCAAGATGGCGCGCCGCATCAATGATGACGGCACCGAACATGATGTGCCGTTGGATGCCGTCAAGGTCGGGGATCGCTTGCGCGTGCGCCCGGGTGAAAAACTGCCGGTTGACGGCGTGGTCGAGGAAGGATCGAGCGCGGTTGACGAATCAATGATGACCGGGGAACCGATCCCAGTTGAGAAACATCCCGGAGACAGTGTCACCGGTGCGACCCTCAACGGTACGGGGAGCCTGATCATTCAGGCGACCAAGGTGGGTGCTGACACGTTGCTGGCGCGGATCGTGCAGATGGTCGCCGAAGCCCAGCGGTCGCGCGCGCCGATCCAGAATCTGGCCGATGATGTGGCAGGTTGGTTCGTGCCTGTGGTGCTGGCGGTGGCGGTGATCACTTTCATCGCTTGGGCCGTGTGGGGACCAGCCCCGGCACTGGCTTTTGCCGTGATCAATTCGGTCGCTGTGCTGATCATCGCCTGTCCTTGTGCGTTGGGTTTGGCGACGCCGATGTCGATCATGGTTGGGACCGGCCGCGCGGCGCAGGTTGGTGTGTTGTTCCGTGATGCGGATGCGCTTGAGCAGTTGGAGGAAGTCGATACCCTGGTGGTGGACAAAACCGGGACCCTGACCGAAGGCCGCCCGCGTTTCATCGACGCCGTTGCTGTAGGATCATTTACGAGTGATGACGTGTTGGGGTTTGCCGCCGCGCTCGAAAAGGGCAGCGAGCATCCTTTGGCGGCGGCCATCACGGCTGGGGCGGAAGCGGCGGGGCTGGTCTTTGCCGTGGCCGAGGATTTCAGCAGCGTGACCGGTAAGGGCGTCACCGGCAGGGTAAGCGGGCACGTGGTGGCGCTCGGCAACCGGGCCTTGATGGAAGATATAGGGGCCGATATTGAACCATTGCGCGACCGTGCCGTCACCCTGCAACAAGACGGCAACACGGTCATGTATCTTGGCATCGATGGCGCTGCGGCAGGGTTGATCGCAGTTGCCGATATGATCAAACAGACCACCCTCGAAGCCGTTAAAATGCTTATGGCCGATGGACTGCATGTGGTCATGCTAACCGGCGACAATCGGCTGACGGCAATGGCTGTGGCGGAAAAACTCGGTATCACAGACGTGCGTGCCGATGTCCTGCCCGATGCCAAGGGGGCGATCATCCGCATGTTGAAGGCCGAGGGCCGTACCGTCGCCATGGCCGGTGACGGCATCAACGATGCCCCAGCCTTGGCCGAGGCTGATGTCGGCATCGCCATGGGTACCGGCACCGACGTGGCGATGGAAAGCGCCGGGATCACTTTGGTGAAGGGTGACCTGCGCGCCATCGCCCGTGCACGGAAACTTTCACGCGCCACCATGCGAAATATTCGCCAAAACCTGCTATTTGCTTTTGGCTACAATGGGCTCGGCATTCCGATCGCGGCAGGCGTGCTTTATCCAGTATTCGGGCTTTTGTTGTCACCCATGATCGCCGGTGCGGCGATGAGCCTGAGTTCGGTCTCAGTGATCGCCAACGCACTGCGGCTTAACCGGGTAAAGCTCTAGCTTTATCCCTTTTGAGGTTTCTTCCCTGGCCAAAAAGCAAAATCTTATCCATCGCCTCACACGACCCGGAAGTTTTTTCGGCACTGTGGGATTGATACTTGGCGCCGCCGCGACGGGGGTTGTGCTTGGGATTAGCATCGCCTGGCTATTTGGTATCGGGCTGGGCGACTGTACGGGTAAGGGTACAGCGGGGCAATCGGTTGACTATCCGGGCTCGCGCGAAGCTTCGTCTGAATTTGAACCCCCGCCCCGTACCGCACCACGTACCACGCCGCGCGCGCAGCTGCCCAAGCTTAGGGTCAAGCCCGGCACAAAACTGCCCGATACCCGCTTGCCGCGCAGGGTGACGGGCGCCCCAAAAATACCTGCGACAGTATCGGCGTCAATAAATTCGACATCTCAACAAAACGCGGCATTGACTGAGGCCGCGAAGCCTCAGGAAAAACTACCTGCCTGGCGTGTGCATGCCGCCCGTGTCGCCTTGACCCCCGGGGTGCCGATGATCGGTATCGTCATCGATGATTTGGGCCTTGATCATGGGCGGACCGAACGGGCGATGCGGCTGCCGGCGCCGGTGACGCTCGCTTTCTTGCCCTATGGACGCCGGCTCAAGGCGGAAACGGGCCGCGCTCGCGCGGCGGGCCACGAAATTCTGGTCCATGTGCCGATGGAAGCGTCTGGTGCCTGGGCCGATCCCGGTCCCAACGTGCTGACCATTGCGATGGGGGCGGCCGAAATTCGGGCCCGGCTCGATTGGGCGCTGGCGCGCTTTCCGGGCTTTGTCGGCATCAATAATCATATGGGCTCAAAGTTCACCTCTGATGCCGCAGCCATGGATGTGGTGCTGGGTGAGCTTAAGGCACGGGGATTGTTGTTTCTCGATTCGCGAACGACCACGACCACGGTCGGTTTTGCCCGGGCCCGGACGGCCGGGGTGCCTGCCGCCACGCGTCACGTCTTTCTGGATCGTAATTTAACGCCACAAGGCATCGTGCGGCAATTGGCCGAGCTCGAATTCCGCGCGCGCGCCAAAGGCCATGCCATTGCCATCGGCCACCCTCATGATGTGACCTTGGATGCCTTGGAAGTCTGGCTGGCAACTCTAAAGGGGAAAGGTCTGCAATTGGCCCCCGTCAGCGCGTTGGTGGCGGGCGATGGGGCGGCGATGGTGATGCGGGGCAAATAAAGTGTGCCGCCATGTATATGGGCGTGTCCGTTCTTTACCCAATAGCCTGCTTCGTGTGAGGCTGGGCCTTCGATACTGTGCCGCAGGACAAGGGAAGTTTCATCATGGAAAAGTTCGACGCGATCATTATCGGGACCGGTCAAGCCGGGCCGTCGCTCGCTGGGCGCATGACCCGGGAAGGGATGAAGACCGCGATCATTGAGCGCAACTTGTTCGGCGGCACCTGTGTGAATGTTGGCTGCATCCCTACCAAAACCCTGGTGGCTAGTGCGCGGGCCGCCTACATGGCGCGGCGCGGCGGCGATTTCGGTGTCACCATCGATGGGCCGATCACTGTTGATATGAAGAAGGTCAAGGCGCGCAAGGACGGGGTGG
>JBLHLO010000243.1:0-4010 GCA_047621105.1 Alphaproteobacteria bacterium | reverse complement strand
GAAACGATTAGGAACTTGGAGGACACAGTCCTCAACGGTAATGCGGGCCATAGGGCTCTCCAAATCGGGGGAATTTGGCCCTGTATATAGGGTTTGGCTGGGCCAAAAGCAAGGAGCAACCGCCGACCCGGCCTTATTACAGCGTCTGCGGCCTCACCGTCTGGGCCGTCTGGCCTGGGGGCAAGGCCGCAATCAAAGCCGAAACCGGGCGGCCACTCACCGGATGGCGCCAATCAGGGGCAATCTCGGCTAGGGGACAGAGCACAAAAGCCCTTTGTTCCAAGCAGGGATGGGGCAGGATGGGCACCGCCTCCGGGCCGGTCACGATATCGCCGTAGGCCAGAAGATCGATATCCAGCACCCGTGCCGCATTGGCAACCGTACGGGTGCGGCCAAAATCCCGCTCAAGCGCTAATATGGCTTTCAGCAAGGGTTTGGGGGCCAATCCGGTCTCAACCCGCGCGACCGCGTTGACGTACCAAGGCTGGTCCGAAGCCGGCACCGGCGCCGAACGATAGAACTTCGAACATGCCGCAATGGTGATCCCTCCCGCGCTGAGCCGCTCCAGGGCCGCCAAAAGGGTTTTCTCCGGCGGGCCAAATTTCGGGCTCGGTAGATTGCCGCCAAGACCAATCAGAATCATGGCTTTGTTCCGTCCCAGTGGTTGCCACACCTTTGTGTATAGGCTATACATAACATATAAATCAGTACCTTATATTCAAACTCTTATTATTTGCATGAAATTTAATTGAAGGGATTTTTATTATGCCTTTTTATAAGAAAGAGCGAATGGCGCTCTTTATTGATGGAGCCAACCTCTATTCTTCGGCCCGCAATCTCGGCTTCGATATTGATTACAAAAAGCTCTTGAACCTGTTCGGGGCTAAATCACGCATGACCCGTGCCTTTTACTACACAGCGTTGATCGATGATCAGGAATACTCACCGATCCGCCCATTGGTGGATTGGCTTGATTACAATGGTTATACCGTGGTCACCAAGCCCGCCAAGGAGTTCACGGAACCCGATGGGCGCCGCCGCATCAAGGGCAATATGGACATGGAATTGGCCATCGACATGCTGGAAATGTCTGATCGGCTTGATCATATCGTCCTATTCTCGGGCGACGGCGACTTTCGCTATCTTCTCGAATCGGTGCAACGCAAAGGGGTTCGGGTGACGGTGGTCTCCACCATCCGTACGTCGCCTCCCATGATGGCCGACGAACTGCGCCGCCAGGCAGATGATTTCATCGAACTTCGCGATATCCAGCCGGAAATCGCCCGGGCGAGCAATCACAGCCATACCCACGAAGATGACGCCCACGAAGATGACGGCGATGGCCCTGGTCTGGATGCCCCCCGTGCCGACGAGGATGCCGCCTAACCCCCGGCAAGCCCCGTGAGCTCCACCGCCACCCTTGACCCCTCACCTGGCTGTCCGCTTTGTTCACGGCTCGTGGCATTTCGCCAGGCCAATGCGCTGGCCCAGCCGGACTGGCATAATGCGCCCGTTCCCTCCTTCGGCACACTCAACGCCTCTTTGCTGATTGTCGGCCTGGCCCCCGGCCTCAAGGGGGCCAACGCCACCGGCCGGCCCTTCACCGGCGATTACGCGGGAGATCTGCTCTATGCCACGCTGCTGAAATTTGGCTTCGCCAAGGGCCCTTACGGGGCCCATGCCGGTGACGGGCTCAAATTAGTCGGTGCCCGCATTACCAATGCAGTGCGTTGTGTGCCTCCCCAGAATAAGCCATTGGGCCCAGAAATCCGTGCCTGCGCGCCCTTTCTGACGGCCGAAATTGCCGCCATGAAGCATCTTAAGGTCATCGTCACCCTCGGCAATATCGCCCATGGCGCGGTGCTGAATACTGTGGGATTAAAATTGAAGGAAGCGCCCTTCGGTCATGCCAATGAAGTGACGCTACCCAAGGGTCCCTCCATCATCGCCAGCTACCACTGTTCACGGCTCAACACCAATACCCGGAGGCTAACCCCAGCGATGTTTGAAGATATTTTTGCCCGGGCGCGGGAACGGCTCGCCGGCAATTAGCTGTAGCGTTCTTCCTGCCAAGGGTCGGCGTCGTTGTGATAACCGCGCGTCTCCCAATAGCCGGGGGCGTCATCAGCCACAAAGCTGATACGCCGCACCCATTTGGCCGACTTCCAGAAATACAGATCAGGAATGACCATCCGCGCCGGCCCGCCATGTTCAGAGCTGATCGGTTGATGGTTCCAGTGATGCGCCAAAATGCTCTCAGCCGCGGCAAAATGCGCCAGCGGCACATTGGTGCTGTAGCCATCATAGGAACGAAAAATAACGAAGCGCACCTCAGGTTTTGGCTTCACCAAGGCAATCAAGTCGCGGCTGGTGATGCCTCCCCAGACACTATCGAAAAGCGACCAGGTGGTGACGCAATGAATATCGGCCTTAATTTCTGATTGCGGCAATTGCTGCAATGCGTCCCAACCCCAGGCGACAGGCGCCTCAACCAATCCATCGATGGTCAGGCGCCAGTCGGCGAGGTCGAGCTTAGGCGTCAGCCCAAGATCCAGCACCGGCCATTTATCCACCAGCCGCTGCCCCGGGGGCAAGCGGTTGCTCCGATTTGGCGCGGCCGGTTCACGGCTCTGAAGGCGCTTGTCGCGCGCCGTCTTTTGCTTGGCGGCGATCAGTTTTTCTTTGAGGCGCCCCAGCAACGTCACTTTCGAACCATCACGGCCCGTCACGGCTTCAACCTCTATCGCGCATCAGGCGGCCTTGTTCGCGTTGCCAATCGCGCTTTTTATCAAGCTCACGCTTTTCAAATTGGCGCCGCCCGCGGGCGAGGCCCAATTCCACCTTGGCAATTCCCCGGTCATTGAAATAAATACTGAGCGGCACCGCGGTTGCGCCATCTTGTTTAATCGCGCCCATGACCTTTTCAAGCTCACGCTTGTGCAGCAATAGTTTGCGGGGCCGCTTAGCAGTATGACCGTCACGGTTTGAAAACTTATATTCCGGAATATGGGCATTGATCAGCCACAGATCACCGTCATCAACGCGGGCATAGGCCTCATTCAGATTGGCGCCGCCAGCGCGCAATCCCTTCACCTCGGAGCCCATCAACATGACACCGGCTTCAAAGGTTTCCTCAATGACGAAATCACGGCGCGCCTTGCGGTTCTGCGCAACAAAACGCTGCGCTTCGGCGCGCGAGCCTTTCCCCTTTGCAGCTTTCCGGGCCATGGGCTCAGCCGAGGAGTCCCGCGCCCTTGAGCGCGTCTTCCACCCGCTTTTGCGAGGCGGCGCTAATCGGCACCAAAGGCAACCGCAATTCGCCGCTACACAGGCCCATCACCTCGGCCGCATATTTAACCGGGCCTGGCGAAGATTCGCAGAACATGGCGTTATGCACCGGCAACAACTGGTCGTTGATGCGGGTAACCGTCGCCATATCGCCCGCCATCCAGGCATTATGCATATCGGCACAAAGCTTCGGGGCAATGTTGGATGTAACGGAAATGCAGCCGACGCCGCCCTGGGCGAGGAACGGCACTGCCGTCGCATCTTCCCCTGACAATTGGCAAAATTCTGCGCCGCATGCGAGCTTGGTGCTGAGCGGCCGGACCAAATCTGCCGTCGCGTCCTTGACCCCAACAATATTGGGATGGGCCGATAATGCTGCCATGGTCTCAACCGTCATGTCGACCACCGAACGGCCGGGAATATTATAAATAATGATGGGCAACTCCACCGCATCGGCAATAGCGAGAAAATGCGCCTTGAGCCCGGCCTGGGTCGGCTTGTTGTAATAAGGTGTCACGACGAGGCCGGCATCGGCACCCGCTTTCTTGGCGTGGTGCTGCAGCATGATCGCTTCATCGGTGGCATTAGATCCGGTCCCCGCTATGACCGGCACCTTGCCCGCCGCCACTTCGATACACAATTCGGTCACCCGCATGTGTTCATCGTGGCTGAGCGTCGGCGATTCACCGGTGGTGCCGCAAGGGACCAACCCATGCGTTCCC
>JBLHLO010000242.1:0-4084 GCA_047621105.1 Alphaproteobacteria bacterium | reverse complement strand
CGGCTCCTTGCTGACGCCGAAATGTTGGTGGAACCAGTCACCGCTCATGGGCGCGGCGGAGATCATGCCGACTGGTTCGTAATCGATGCGCTTGATGCCATCGGCCTTGCCGTCTTTCCATGGATTGGGGCCAAGTTCCTTGGGCCATGTGTAGGAATAGCCCTTGCCTTTGACGCAAACCAACACCGCTGCGGAGCCATGGTAATGGGCTTTGGAATAGCGCCCCGTTTCATGCTGGCCGAGCCAAAGGTAGAAGCGGTTACCCGACATATGTGGTTCGATTCGCCGGTAACCTGGCGAGCGCCGATTGTCGAGGGGCAACTCGCAATTGATAATATCGGGGATGACGTTGGTCTTGCGCATGGCGAGCCCACGGACCGGGTCGGGTGAAAGCTCGTCTTTGGGTTTGAAGTAATCGTCTTCACCGTCGTAGCGGTCCTTAAAGACGAAGTCGTTGTTGTAGATGAAATCGGTATTGCCATAGAGGTTCATGGCATTGGGTGCTGATGTGCCGGCCAGCAGCAGGGCCGGTGTCGAGGCGGCGTTGATGATGCGATGGCGCGCGTTCATCGGGATTGCGAAGAGGGATCCCTGCTGCCATTCAAAGACCTGTTTCTTGCCGCCTTCCTGCCAGATCTCGGTGGTGCCGCGACCCTCGACCACGAGGTACATTTCTTCGTAGAGATGTTTTTCCTCATTCAGGGCGCCGCTTCCGGGCACTTCGACCACGTAGCAGCCCCACAGGCCTTCGGTGCCGTAAAGCTGGATGAAGGTGCCCTTGCCGCCCATCCGCTTCCAGGGCTTGCGCGGCAGGTCCTGGACCTTGCTGACGCCGATGTCGCGGAAGACCGGAATTTCCTGCTCTTCCATGAAGCGGTCATAAGGCATCAATGGTGTCGCGAAAGTGCCGAGGCCGGCTTTCTTTTCGGTAGAGGTAATTTCGTGCCAGTGATCGATGGCTTCATCATGGGGCATGGTCCGTCTCCCTAGGTGTCCCGGTTTAGACGCCGGTTGGTTGTTATGTTGATCGAGCAGCCGTTATGGTGCCACCGCTCTTAGGCCGAGGCAAGTGGTGTGCGGGATCATTTTAGGGCAATTTCAGCCCATATGGCATGGTTCACGCCCCGGATTATGGATGATATCATTCGCTCGGGCTCAACCGATCTACCCCATCAATCTGGAGACAAGAATATGACGGTCACCGAAGACATTCAGGAAGACATTCAGCAGATCCAGACCACCGGCATCCTTCATTTCACCATTTCCGTGCGGGATCATGCCAAATCGGCTGAGTTCTATGCCGACACGCTGGGCTGCGTGATCGAACGGGTTACCGACCATTTCGCCTTTATGAAGACCGGCAATGACTATTTCGTACTGTACAAGAATCCCGACCACGTTGACCCTAATGGGCCGGGCGGGACGCGATTCCATCATGCCTTCATTGTCGATGCCGATGCCTTTGATCAGGCCTCTGCCGCGTTGGCCGCTCGTGGGTTTACCAATCTATTGCCTGACACCAAGAAACATAAAAGTTTCCCCGGCCGGCATTTCTATTTTCACGATCTGGATGGCAATGGCATCGAAATCACCGACGTTACGGGCTGAATTGTCTGGATTAAAACTCGTCCATTCTTCGGACCTGCATCTCGGCGATGAGGAAACCACCCGCCTTTCGGGTGGCAACGAAACCCTCATGCTGGAACGGGTGCTGGCGGCGGCCGAAGCCGTTGCCGCCGATGCACTGTTATTGGCAGGCGATGTGTTTGAGAATAATCGCGTCGGCCGAACATTGGTGGCACGGGTCGGGAAGCTGCTTGCAGGGGCCGTGATGCCGATCGTGGTCTTACCGGGCAATCATGATCCTTTGGTGGCGGGCGGTGTTTGGCGCCAGCGGGCGCTGCATGCGCCCGACAATGTGCATGTTCTCGGCGTGACCCATGGGCGGACGGTGGTGATTCAGGCGCTTGGACTCGAGGTCTGGGGCAATCCTCATCTTCATTACGACGACATGGTGCCGCTGGTGCGTCCCCGGCGCCGGACCACACCCTTTCAGGTCACGCTGGCCCATGGTCATTACGACCGGGAGCCGGATCGCCGCCGCACTCCACGTCCGGCCTGGCTGATTGGGGCGGCGGAAATTGAGGCCACCGGTGCCGATTATGTGGCGCTTGGCCATTGGAACCAGGCCATACGGGTCGGGGGCGGCAAAGTCCCGGCCCATTATTCCGGCGCGCCGGAGCTGGCCGATTCGGTCAATGTCATTACGCTCCGCCCGGGGCGTCCTGCTGGGGTGGCGCGTAAGACCCTGCCCGCCCTTGGGTAAACAGCGTAAACCTAGGAAAGCTACGGAGATTGTTGACACCCTATAATGTCCAATGAGACGATCAGTTTCCTAGTGTCCAAAAGTGTTTTCGATAATCAAAAACGGACGCACTGATAAATAAAAGACCGGGTTGGGCGCCGGGCTGTAATCAGCTGATCTGGAGGTAAATCCAGGCGGCAGTAGGGAGAGCGTTGATAATGAGTCAGGCAGAATCTTGTGATGTCATCGTGGTGGGCGGCGGTTCATCCGCTTTCGAGGCCGCCGTATCAGCACGCCAATCGGGCGCCGAACGGGTAATCATGCTGGAAAAGGCACCGGAGCCCGAATATGGCGGCAACGCCCGGTATTCCCACACCGGTTTCCGGTTCTGCCACTCCGGTAAGGAGGAGGTGCGCGCCTTCATTCCCGACGTCGATGCAGATGAATTCGATAAGATGGTCATCAATCCCTATACCAAAGAAGAATTCCTCGCCGATCTCAACCGCGTCACCGAAGGCCTGATCGATCCCAGCCTGGCCGATATGCTTGCCGGCGAATCCAATGCTGCGGCCCATTGGGCCCTTGAGACCGGCATCAAGTGGGTGCCTGAAAAATATGCTGTCGTTGATGGGCAATTCCATTTTGAGCCGGGCCGCAATGTCCAGACTTTGGGCGGCGGTAAGGGTCAGCTTGAGCAATGGCGGGAAATCGCTGCCAGGCTTGGCATCGACCTTCGTTTCGAATCCCGGGTTGCGGGTATTCACGGGACCGCCTGGCGGATCGACGGTGTGCAGGTTGCCGATCCTGAACGCCAATACGACCTCACCGCTTCCTCCGTCATCGTCTGCGCCGGGGGTTTCCAGGCCAATCCGGAAATGCGCGCGCGGTATCTCGGCGTTAATGCCGACCTTCTGAAGGTGCGTGGGTCCAAGCACGATACCGGTGAGGTATTGACCATGCTGTTGGCAATGGGGGCCCGCGCCACCGGGCATTGGCAAGGGGCCCACCAGTCACCGATCGATGCCGGCGCCCCCTCCTTTGAGACCCCAGTGCGTGCCGACGGTAAGGGCAATGCCATGAACCGCTATGATTATTGCCATGGCATCACGGTCAATAACCTTGGCCAGCGTTTCTTCGACGAAGGCGAAAGCTTTCACAGCTACACCTACGCCAAGACAGGCCGTGCTGTGCGAACCCAACCGGGCAACATTGCCTACCAGCTCTTCGATAAGAAGGGCGTTGCCATGTTCAGGCACGGGGCCAAGTTCGAAGCGACCAGTGAAGAGGCCAATACGATTAGTGAATTAGCTTCCAAGGTCGGATTGAATCCCGCCATCGTGGAAGACACGGTTGCGCGCTACAACGCTGCGGTGGATGACGGCGTGCCCTTCGATGCATCGAAGCTCGATGGCAAGCGAACGCATGGACTATCGCCCGATAAATCCAACTGGGCCCAGAAAATTGATGAGCCGCCGTACCGCGTCTATCCGGTTTCGGGCGGGATCACGTTCACCTTTGGCGGCCTTGCGGTGGATACGTCGACGCGGGTGCTCAATTCATCCAACCAGCCGATCCGCGGGCTTTACGCCTCTGGCGATATCGTCGGCCTGTTCTATCACAACTACCCATCATGTACGGGCCAGACTCGCAATGTGGTGTTCAGTAGCAAGGCCGGACGCGAAGCGGCCAAGTTTTCCAATTAGGTGATTAAAGCGAAACAAGTAGAACGAGAATAAATAAACGATTCGCAACAGGAGGCTCGATATGAAACGGACGATA
>JBLHLO010000241.1:0-4089 GCA_047621105.1 Alphaproteobacteria bacterium | reverse complement strand
GTTACCCGTGCCCGACCCTCAGGCGAGATGTTGTCGGTGCTGGGGGTGCAGGTGCCGCCAATCCTGGGGCCATGACCCTGGGGGAGGGACGCCTGGCGCAGCAATGTCGTGGCGCGCGGAAAGCCGCGCTTGCCGCCCGAAATGGCAAGCGGTGTGAAGCCCGCAGGCGCGGCCGTCCCCTTGCGTGCCAGCAAAGCTGCGCTCAAAGGGGCGGCGGCTTTGTTCCTCATTGTGCGGCTCCATGCATCAGCCCCAAGGGCACGGTCTTAAGTTCATGTGCGTCATGGCGCTGGTGTGTGGGCAGACGTTCAAGGCGACGGGCCAAATAGTCCCAAAGCGCGGCGACTTCGGCGCTTGACCGTGTGGCGCGCGGCAGTTCCATGACGGTGCGCCCATCAATCATGCTGGCGGCAAATTCGGTGCGGTGATGAATTGTCGCCGGTGCCACCGTGCCGTGCTGGCTGAGTGCGACCGCCGCTTCGCCGGTGATCCGCGCCCGGGGGGAGGCGCCATTGATGGCGAACACCATCGGTTTTCCTAGCTGCTCCAGCATATCCACGGTGGTGCCTGCAGCGGCAAGGTCATGAGGGCTTGGGCGCACCGGGATGATCACCAAGTCGGCAACCTTGATGACCTCAATAATGGCAAAGGTGATGGCGGGTGGCGTATCAATGAAAACCAACTCTATACCGTCTTTGTCCAGGCGGGCGAGATCGGTCGCCAAGGACGCGATGGATGTTTGCACAAACACCGGCGTGTCCAATTTTCGGGCGTTCCACCATTGGGTCAGGCTGCTCTGGGGATCGGTATCCACCAGAGCCACGGGGCCTGTGCCCGCGCGTGCCGCTTGCACCGCGAGATGCCCAGAGAGTGTGGTCTTGCCCGTACCGCCTTTTTGCGACGTCACGGCGATGACCTTCATTTGGGGCATGCCTAGACTCCTTAAGTTTCCCATTGAAACGACCGGATAATGGCGCAGGCCTTCACGCCATGCACGATTTAACGTATTGATTTTGGGCTAAGTTTCCGAGGTTTTCCGGGCAAATTCGTCTCAACGTCCTAACCTCTTCTGCGCGCATCTATTTTCGGTATAGGGGCTGAAGCTGTACAAAAATCCTTTCTCCGTTGCCGGTAAAAAAACCGCTATTTTAGATTTGGGTTACAACGATTTAAGCGACGCGATGGGGGATATAAGGAGGTGGCGTTGATTGGCGCATCAATTCGGCGGGTTGAAGACCAGCGGCTTTTGACCGGTGCCGGGCGCTATACCGACGACATCAATCGTTCGGGGCAGGCCTATGCGGTATTCGTGCGTTCGCCCCATGCCCATGCCGATATCCTTTCTATCGACACGGGTATTGCAACGAAAATGCCGGGTGTTCTCGGCATTTTCACAATTGATGACCTGGCGGCTTCCGCTATTGGGGAAATTCCAACCGGCATTGCCGGGCGTGGCGAGGGCTATCCCAATCGTGACGGCTCAGCCATGGCGAACCCGCCGTATCTTGTGTTGGCAAAGGACCGGGTGCGCTATGTCGGCGAGCCCGTCGCCATGGTCGTTGCGACCGGCGTTGGCTCTGCCGTCGCCGCGGCTGAAGCCGTGGCTATTACGTATCGCGCTTTGGCCCCGGTCATCGGGGCTGATCAGGCAGATTTGCCCGATAAGCCCCAGATCTGGCCCGAAGCACCGCGCAATACTTGCTACGATTGGGGGGCCGGGGACGCGGCGGCTGTGGCCCAGGCGCTTGAGAATAGCCACCATGTCACCGCGCTTGAGGTAGAGATCGGGCGCATTGTCCCAGCCTTTATGGAGCCCCGCGCCGCCCTTGCCGATTATGATGCCGCTACACACCGATTTGAGATTTTTGCCGGTTGCCAGGCAATCCACGGATTGCGCGATAAGCTGGCCGTGTCCCTTGGCGTGGCGCCGGATCGTGTGCGGGTGATCTCACCCGATGTGGGTGGGGCCTTCGGTGCGCGCAGTGTGATCTATCCCGAATACCTGGCGACCCTGTGGGCGGCGCGGGAAATGGGGCGGCCGATCAAATGGACCAGCACCCGGGAAGAAGAATTTTTGACCAGCACCCAGGGGCGTGACAGTTTCCTGCGGGGGGAATTGGGCCTTGATGATGCGGGCCGTTTCTTAGGCTTGCGAGTGACCGGCCAGTCCAATATGGGCGCCCGCCATACTGGTAACGGGCCCTATTCGGTGATGCGCAATCTTGCGCGCATGCTGCCTGGCGTTTACCGGACGCCGGCGGTTTGCATGGCATTAAGGGGCGTCTTTACCAACACCGTGCCGGTCAGTTCCTATCGGGGGGTTGGCCGTATGGAAGCGATCTTCTTGATGGAACGATTGGTCGATCGCGCCGCCCGGGAAATTGGCACCGACCGTATCGCGCTGCGCCGTCAAAATCTAATCGCCACCACATCGCTGCCCTATAAAACCCCCATGGGGGCGGTTTATGACAGCGGCGATTACGCCTCCAACATGGATAAGGCGATGGCGGCAGCGCATTGGAATGCTTTTCCCGACCGCCGCGCCAAGGCTCAACGTTCCGGGTTATGGCGCGGTATCGGACTTGCGAATTACATCGAAGGCGCCGGCGGCGGTGCCGGGGAATATGTGGCTATCGGCATTGATGAAAATGGCATTGCGCAAATCGGCGCCGGTTGTGTTGATCAGGGGCAGGGGCATCGGACAAGTTTGCGTCAGATTGCGGCGGATCGGCTGGGGCTCGGGCTTGAACAGGTCGCGGTTTGCGCGTCCGATACCGATCTAATTAAAGATGGTGTCGGCACAAATGCATCGCGTTCCATGGTGCGCGCTGGCGCCGCCCTGGTCGCGGCGGCGGATCAATTGATTGAAATAGGGCGTCCCTTTGCGACTGGTTTGTTGCAAGCCCAGGCGGGCGAGGTCACCTATCACGATGGGCGCTATCATTTGGATGGCGGCCGGTCCGTCGGGTTGAATGAAGTGGCCCGCGCCGCCCGGGAAGCCGGTGCCGGGTCGGGCAAGGGGGAAGGATTGTTTGCAGAAATTCGCTCCGATGATGATGCGGCGACTTATCCAAACGGCTGTCATATCTGCGAGGTCGAGATTGATCCCGAAACCGGCGCCGTGGAGGTGATCGCCTTTACCGCCGTTGACGATGTGGGCCGGGCGATCAATCCGCCCATTGTTCATGGTCAATCCCAGGGTGGCATTGCCCAGGGGATCGGGCAGGCGTTGATGGAATGGGGGGTCTTTGATCCGGTTTCCGGGCAAGTGCTTTCGGGCTCGTTTGTCGATTACGCGATGCCCCGCGCCAAGGGACTGCCCCCCCTTCACCCCATTGCCAATGACTTTCCAAGCCCGACCAATGCCCTTGGCGTAAAGGGCGCGGGGGAGGGCGGTGCCACCGGCGCACCGGCTGCGGTGATCAATGCCGTGCTGGATGCTTTGGCACCTCATGGTGTGACCGATATTACTATGCCAGCAACGGCGGCGCGCATCTGGGCAGCCATTCAAAGGGACGTGTGATGAAGACTCGACAAAGGTATCGTTGTGACGGCGCGCCGCGAAGGGCGTCATTTCCTATTATTGCATCGATGATGGTGGCTATCGTGACCGTCTTGCTGGGGAGCCCGCAGGCCCTCGGACAAACGCCACCGGACGGTATGGCCGCAATTACGGGTGCTAGTTTTGTCATGGGCCGTGACGACGGCCCGGCTGATGAGCGGCCTGCGCACCGCGTAAAAGTGGCATCGTTTTTTCTCGACAAGCTGGAAGTAACCAACGCGACCTTCGCAGCCTTCTTGAATGCGGTTGGCGGCCATATGAACGCGCAAGGCCGGCGGCTCTACGACGTCGATGATGGTGATGCACGCATTCACAAGCGGGGCGATCACTATGTTGCTGATCCCGGCTTTGCCGCCCAGCCGGCGAATGAGGCCAGTTGGTTCGGCGCGCGCGATTATTGTGCCTGGAAGGGCAAGCGCTTGCCGAGCGAGCCGGAATGGGAATTTGCCGCGCGCGGTACGGAAGGACGCCGCTACCCCTGGGGCAATACGGCGCCGGCCCCAGCGCGCGCGCGTTTTGGCCGCGGT
>JBLHLO010000240.1:0-4094 GCA_047621105.1 Alphaproteobacteria bacterium | reverse complement strand
TACCGTCCTTGGCAAGGGCCAAGCTGACTTCACTGACATTGTCACGGCCAGAAGCATCGGCCAGGAAAGATTCCGAACGCGTCGCGGTCCATTTAACCGGCCGCCCCAATAGCTTGGAAGCGAATAGCACCAGCGGCCCCTCGTTATAGACAGCCGATTTCATTCCGAACGATCCACCCACATCACCGGCCACCACCCGGACTTGACCCTCCGTGACGTTCAATGTTTCAGCCAATTCGGCCCGAAAGGTATGGGCACGTTGGACCGTGGTGTAGATCGTGTAATGGTCCTCCGCTGCATCATAATGGCCAAGGGCGGCACGCGGCTCCATCGCCACGGCATTCACGCGCGAAATGCGGAAGGTATGGTTGACGACATGATCGGCCTTGGCGAAGCCTTCATCGACCGCTGCTTTGTCGCCGAATTCATGATGAAAGCAAATATTGCCGGGAGCATCCTTCCATACTTGGGGCACATCGGGCTTGAGTGCATCGGCGGTATCGATCACCGCCGGCTGCGGGTCATAATCGACTTCGACAAGATCGGCGGCATCAAGCGCCTGGGCTTGAGTTTCGGCCACCACGAAAGCGACCGGATCGCCGACCCAGCAGACACGATCCTTGGCCATAGCTGGATACGGCGGTTTGTACATGGGCTCACCGCCGGGCCGTTTCCAAGCGCTGTTGGGCCGCGGCAAATCATTATAGCCGGAGGCCGCCCAATCGGCGCCGATCAGCACCGCAAGCACACCCCGCGCCGCCGCTGCCGCTTTGGTATCGATCCCCCGAATCAGCGCATTGGCATGAGGCGAGCGCACGACGACACCAAACACCATGCCGGACATTTTCTGGTCGTCCACATAGCGTCCGCCACCGCGTAGCAGGCGTTGATCCTCAAACCGGGCCACCGGCTGGCCGATCGCAAATTCCCCCATGACGCTCTCCCTATAAACACCGCACGGCTGACGCGGCGTGTTGGACTAATTTAATGGCCATCATAGCCAGATGATGCGGCCCATGCATCCCTCCACACACTTCTTTCAGAGGGAAGCTCAGGTACCCGAACGCCGACGTCGGTGGGCCAGCAACACCAGGGCTTGCACCGCCAGCGAAAAACCGACGGAGGCATAGACGTAAGCCTTTGGAATGTGAAATCCGAGACCATCAGCCACCAGCACCATGCCAATCAGGACCAGAAAAGAAAGTGCCAGAATTTTAACCGATAGATGTTGCTCGACAAAATGTGCGACCGGCTCAGCCGCGACCATCATGATGATGATCGAGACGAGCACGGCAGCAATCATCACCGGCAATTGGTCGGTCAGGCCGATGGCAGTCAGGATTGAATCAAAGGAAAACACCATGTCGAGCACGATAATCTGGACAATGATCGCGCCGAATCCCGCCGCTGCCGCTGCTGTGGCCGTAACCCGCTTGTCCTCACCCTCCACCGTCTCATAGATCTCAATAGTCGCCTTCGCCAACAGGAAAAGTCCCCCGGCGAACAAAATAATATCGCGCCAGGAAAAGCCATGGCCGAAAAGTGTGAACAGCGGTGTCGTCAGCTTGATAAGCCAGGTCAGCGAAAACAACAGCACAATGCGCATAATCAAGGCGAGCGCCAAGCCTGTCAGACGCGCCGATTGGCGCCGGGCTACAGGCAACCGTTCGGCAATAATGGAAATGAAAATGATGTTATCGATGCCGAGGACAATCTCAAGCAGCGACAGAGTGGCAAAGCTCAGCCAAATAGCGGGATCGGACAGATATTCAATCATGATACTTTTAAATCAGGCCGCAGCTGAACAAACGCAGTCTTGGCAATGTAACGTCGACCCATCATACAGATTGAATTGCCATGTGGAACAGCCCCCATGTAGGGGGCCAATGGCTTGAAATAGTGGAATAATTAGGAAGGCTGAAGCAAATTCCTGCCCCAGCGGGCGACCGTCAGCTGGCTTCAGACCAGTTGCGATAAGCTTCCTTCATCTGCTCAAGCGCCGCGGCAAGCTTGGCAGGTGCCGCATCGCGGCACGAGGAAAGATCGTTATATCCGTTGCATGCTTTGACGAAAGCGACCCATAAATCAGCCTGAGCGATGGCGCTAGAATTGCGCCTTTCGTGCTCGGCCCGTTCGGCGCTATCGACGTCAGCTAGCACCGCCTTGAGATGATTGGCCGCCTTGACCGCACCAGAGGCATAGGCATGGTTGAAGGCCATGAGAATTTTGTCAGACAAGCGTCGGTCGTAGCCCGTGTCGCCGTACCGGTCGGTGGTGATCGCGGCAACAGCCAAAGTACGCCCGGGCTTTTTGTGGGTCTTGGTGCGCGCGTCTGCGGTGGCCATGTCTCTTTTCCCTCAAAGACGGTGTAAACAGGGAAAGTCTAGAGCAGGATGGTTAACAAAATTTAAAGGCACCTCTCATTGGTAAGTATTTCCACTTACTCATTTTTAGATAAAATTTACATCGCTTTTTACACAAACTTTACACATCTGGCCCGAATATCTCACTCAGGGACAACAACCCCCTGGGAGGATATTCATCATGGCACTATCTAAAAAAACCATCGAAGCGCTTTTGGATCTCGTGGAAATCAAGCTGAGCTGCATCCAAGTTATTGGCCGCGATGACGCCAAGGAAGTGAAGCTGCTGCAATTGGCCCGCATAGAATTATGCGCCGTCGCCGGGATCGAACCAAAAGGTGAAGTCATTCCCCTGAAAGCGCTCGCCGATGCAACGCTGAGGCCGCGTGCCCGCGCTATTTAGCGTTTAAAACGCCGCCATAAATTCAGGGAAATTCTTGGTCAATTTTGGCGTGGCGGAATGTCGTACCCTTTTTGGGTCGCCGGCCGCGCACCCACACGGGCGAACCAATCGGTCAGTGCGGGGAAGCTCTCGATCACGATACCATGCATCTGGTGCCGCTCGATCCAGGTCCATGAAGCAATATCCGCAATAGAATATGTGCCCCCCGCAAGCCATTGCCGTCCCGTCAGCACGCCATCGAGGACCCCGTAAAGGCGCCGGAGCTCGGTCCTATAATCTTCCAGGTGCGGTGCTGCAGCGCCCTTTTCTTGCAAACGCACAAGCCAATGCACCTGCATCGCGGTATGCGTGACTTGGGACGCGCCGAAGAACAGCCATTTCAACATTTCAATCCGCTCAACAGGGTCAACCGGTTGCAGCTTGCCCGACTTTTCAGCGAGATAGAGCAAAATCGCCCCCGATTCAAAGACCGTCACCGGCGAACCGCCGCCCGCTGGCGCTGTATCGACAATGACGGGAATACGCCCGTTCGGATTGAGGGTCAGGAATTCCGGCGATTTCTGCTGGAGATTGGCAAAATCAACCGCATGGACCCTGTAGGGGAGCCCCATCTCTTCTAATGCGATCGCGATCTTGCGACCATTCGGGGTAGCGCGGCTGTAGAGTTCGATCATCGCCACCTCACATGCCGTCGCTGCGGGGCGGCACGGTCAGACCGCGTTTAACCCCATCACGCGCCCCGACCCGATCGAACCATGCCTTCAGGCCCGGCATCGCGGGGAGCGGCACTTCCTGCATCTTCCAACGATAGATCCAGGGATAAGCAGCGATATCGGCGATTGAGTAATCATCCCCTGCGAGGAATCGGCGGCCATCGGCCATCCCCAATTCATAGACGTCATAGATGCGCTCGTTCTCTTGCTGCCAAACACGCAGTAAATCGTGCGCCGCCCCCGCTTCGCGCAAACGCACCTGCCAATGAACCTGCATGGCGGTAAAGGTCAGATGGGTCGAGGTGAACATCAGCCATTTCATCACCTCGGCCCGGGGTTGGGGGGCTGTAGGCAGGAACTTGCACGCTTTTTCGGCGAGATAAATCAGGATGGCACCGGATTCGAACACCGACACAGTCTGCCCACCCGGCCCCTCATCATCAACGATCACCGGTATCCGGCCTTGGGGATTAATCGCCAAGAACCAGAGTTGCTTTTGTTCCTTGGCGGTGAGGTCCATAGGCTGAACCCGATAGGAAAGCCCGGTTTCTTCCAGCATGATCGACGCCTTGCGGCCGTTCGATGTGGCCTTGCTGTATAGGGTGATCATCGGCG
>JBLHLO010000239.1:0-4106 GCA_047621105.1 Alphaproteobacteria bacterium | reverse complement strand
GCCCAATAGTTTGCGTCCGAGCTGGGTGGCTTCTAGATATTGCCGCCAGGCCTTGGTCGGGATATAGGGCACGCCGGGACCAAAGGTAAGCTGGCGCCCCTCGGTCCGTAAATGACCTTTGAGACAGTTCTTGAGGAAATACCAAACCCCTTCTTCGCATTCGTTGCGCGCGGTGGCGTCGGATTCACCGACATAGACCGACAACAAGATGCCCATGCGGAAGGGATGATAGCGCTGGCCGTGGTCTTCCAGCACTTTGGCAAACTGCTCCTTCGCCTTGCCGGTGGCGGAACCATGGCTACGTGAAGAGAGGAAATAGCAATAGCCGCGCTTGGCGCATTCAATCAATGTCCCAGGTGAACGCGATCCCGGCACCCAGATTTGCGGGTGGGGCTTTTGCAGGGGTTTCGGCCAAGGATTGACGTAGCGTAGCGGGAAGTGCTTGCCTTCATGGGCAAACGGGCCATCTTCGGTCCAGGCGCGGACGATCAAATCGAGGGATTCCCAGAACTGTTCGCGCGAATGGGCTGACGGCACATCGTAATTGAAGGTTTCCGGGCCACCGCCCGGTGCAAAACCGGCAATAACACGGCCCCCCGACATCATATCGAGCATGGCGTATTCTTCGGCAACCCGCATGGGGTTCATGTGGAGGGGCAACAAGTTGCCGAGCACGACGATTCGGCCATTCTTGGTGGCTTGGGTCAGGGCCGCGGCAATGATATTGGGCGATGCCGCAAGGCCATAAATATTCTGATGGTGCTCGTTGAGAACGAAGCCGTCGAAACCGAGGGTATCGGCATAGGCCAATTGATCGATGTATTCCTGGTATAGCCCACGCGATTGTTCCGCATCCCAGAGTTCATTGGGAACGGTCACCCATCCAGAATCATGTTTTTCATCGAAATCCGGCTGCAGATGGGGGTAGGCCATAAAATGCCAGCAATAGAGTTGGGCTGGCGTCATCGATATTCCTCCCATATTTTCTAAGGGTTATTCCCTTTTTAGTAGCATTTGGCAGGACTAGCCTGCAACAGTGCTAAGTTATTTATCGTTAACCGATCTTTACCAATTTTTCGATTTAAATTAATACTCTTGTGGGGATAGCCGCGCGCATTGAGCGATAGCGGGCCCCAAGGGCTTTAGGGAGCTCGCCGTGACTGTCCGAAATGGGATGGTTCGCGACGGACGGAGGAAGCACATGGCACTGCATTTGAAGATTTCGATACGGCGCGCACCGGTCCTTGCTGCGGCACTGGCCAGTTTGCTTCTGTCCGGTTGTTCTTGGACGCCGGACTGGGCCAACCCGGTTGAATGGTACAACGGGACCCGGGACTTGGTCACGGGCACTGACAGCGAAACCCAGGATGCGCGTGACCGCGCCAAGGCAAAGTCTGATCAAGGCACAGCCGCCAAAGGAAAATTCCCGAACCTGGCATCGGTGCCTGACCGGCCCAGCGACATTTCTTCAAGTACCCAGCGGGGGCAGGTTCAGCAGGGTCTCGTGGCTGACCGCAGCCAATCGCGCCATGCGGCGCTTGGCCCTGGCGATAATCGTATGAGCACCCTTAACCCTTCATCAGGGCCCGGTAGCGCGCCACCGCCGATCATTGCCTCACCACCGGTGCCGTCGAGGGCCAGTGTGGCAAATATCCCGGCGCCGCCGGCTCGCACCCCATCTGCGCCTTATGCACCTCCGATTGCCGCGTCGGCCCCTATTGCGGCACCGGCCCCTATTGAATCGGCTATGAGCCAGGTGGCTTCCATTGCGCCCCGTTCCCAAGCTGCGGCTCCCAGCCTGCCAGATGGTAGCATGGGGGTGCGCCAAGCTTTTCAGCAAGCCCTGGCGCAATCGGGGGGAATCGTCAATTCAGCCCCCCCGGCAGGATCTGGGGTACGTGATATGAACCAGAGCAGTGTGCCGATGACCTCCCGGCGGGACACCATGCCGGTACCGCCGATGCCGCGTGGGAGTCTTGCGCTTAAGGCGCCACCGGGCACCGCACCGGTATCGCGTGGATTGTATTCAGCCTCTGCCGCCCAGTCCTCGGTCAGTGTGCAGGTCGGCACGGTGTTGTTCACAAATGGATCAAGCAAATTATCAAAAAAAGATGTTAATATATTGAATTACATTGTAAAAATTAAGAAAGAGAAGGGTGGCACAGTGCGCGTCATCGGCCATGCGTCGAGCCGCACACGGGACCTCAATCCGCTGCGCCACAGGCTCGTCAATTTCCGCCTGTCGCTCGCCCGGGCTAATGTCGTGGCTCAGCGCCTGGTGCGGCTTGGCATACCTGTCCAGGATGTGCAGGTGATGGCCAAGGCAGATAATGAGCCGGTCTATTATGAATTTATGCCGGCTGGTGAAGCGGGCAACCGGCGTGCGGAGATTTATCTCGATTATTAGCGTATCAAGGACTAAACCAGCGTCCGTCACGCTGCTGCCGTATTTTGGCGGCATGGTTTGGTGTGGATAGGACGATGGAAGAAGAATTTCACAGGATTAAGCGGTTACCGCCTTACGTGTTCGCGGAAGTCAACGCGATGAAGGCGCGCGCGCGCGCTGCGGGTGAAGATATCATCGACCTCGGCATGGGCAATCCTGATCAGCCGACCCCTCAGCACGTGGTCGACAAGTTGATTGAGGTGGTGCAGGACGGGCGCACGCACCGCTATTCCAATTCGCGTGGTATTCCCGGCCTGAGGCGGGCGCATGCCGCCTATTATAAGCGCCGCTTCAACGTCGATATCGACCCTGAATCGGAAAATTGCGTGACCCTCGGCTCTAAGGAAGGGCTCGCCAATCTGGCCCAGGCCATTACCTCACCGGGTGATGTGGTGCTGGTGCCGAACCCAAGCTATCCAATCCATCCATACGGTTTCATCATTGCCGGGGCCAATGTGCGCCATATCCCGATTGGACCGGGGCATGATTTTTTTGAAGGTCTCAAGCGCGCCGTCAGCCAATCGGTGCCGTCACCGACGGCGTTGATCCTCAATTTTCCGGCCAATCCGACCGCCCAGGTTGTGGACCTCGCCTTTTATGCAAAGGTGGTGGAATTTTGCCGTGAACACGGGATATGGATCCTCTCGGATCTTGCCTATGCCGAGATTTATTTCGACAACAACCCGCCGCCGTCGATCCTTGAGGTGCCGGGAGCCAAGGACGTTGCCGTGGAATTCACCTCCATGAGCAAGACCTATTCCATGGCGGGCTGGCGGATCGGCTTTGCGGCAGGCAACAAGCGGCTGATTCATGCCCTCACACGCATCAAGTCATACCTGGATTACGGTGCCTTTACGCCGATACAGGCGGCGGCCGTGGCGGCTCTTAATGGGCCCCAGGATTGTGTTGAAAATGTTCGCACCCTCTACCGTGAACGCCGGGATGTATTGATCAAGGGTTTGGTGGATGCAGGCTGGAATGTGCCGTCGCCGCCGGCGACCATGTTCGCCTGGGCCCCTTTGCCGGATCATTTTAAGCACCTGGGCTCAATCGAGTTTTCTAAACTGCTCTTGCGGGAAGCCAAGGTGGCGGTGTCGCCGGGTATCGGCTTTGGTGAATACGGTGACGGCCATGTACGCATTGCGCTGGTGGAAAACCGCCAGCGTATTCGTCAGGCGGTCCGTAATATCAAACTATTCTTCCGCTCCTCGGGCGTGCCCGCGCAAGATACCGGCAGCAAGCACGCGGTCGCATCCTAATGTCGCCACCATTGAATATTGCCATCGCCGGTCTGGGAACGGTCGGGGCGGCGGTAGCCCAACTGCTCCATCATAAATCTGATCTGCTTGAGCTGCGCTGTGGGCGTCCGATCGTCCTCAAGGCGGTATCAGCGCGGGATCATGCGCGGGACCGTGGGATCGATCTTGCCGGTGTTGAATGGGCGGAAGATGCAACCCAGCTTGCGCTTTTGCCGGGTATCGACGTGGTGGTGGAACTTATCGGCGGGGCCGAAGGGGTGGCCCGGGCTTTGGTCACTGCATCACTGTCGGCTGGTCGGCACGTTGTCACCGCCAATAAAGCGCTGGTGGCCCATCATGGTACGGCACTGGCAAAACTGGCTGAAAATAAGGGCGCTTCGCTTCATTTCGAGGCGGCGGTA
>JBLHLO010000238.1:0-4119 GCA_047621105.1 Alphaproteobacteria bacterium | reverse complement strand
ACCCCCGGCTGTCTTGAGCGGGTCGTGGGCCGTTTTGAGGGTTTGGGCTATCAGGCCCTGTTTCTCGATGATGGTGCTTGGTATGGGCTTGATGCCCTTGGGCCCGGTCAAATCGGCCCGAGCGGGCGCACAATCATCAATTTCACCTTTCTCACCCGCCAGCGGGCTTCCGCCTTTACTGGTGAAGGCCTATCCTAGAGGCGAAGCCGTCCTAGTTTGAGGAGCGCCAGGGTGAAGCTTGAATCCGTCAATGTTGCCCAACCACGTGAGGTCACCTACCGGGGTCGCACCTATGCCACGTCTATCTTCAAGCAACCGGTGGCGGGCCGGGTCACGGTTCGGCGCCTGAATATCGACGGTGACGCCCAGGGCAATCTTAAAACCCACGGTGGCCCCGATATGGCTGTCTATGCCTTCGGCCATGAGCATTATGCGTATTGGGCGGCGGAATTTGGCCCCGATGCGCTTGATTTCGGTGCCTTTGGTGAAAACTTGACGGTCACCGGCATGCCTGAGGATACGGTTTGCATTGGTGATATCTTCCGTATCGGTAGTGCGCGTCTCCAAGTGACCGAACCGCGCACGCCCTGTCATAAGCTCTCTATGAAATTCGACGACGATGACCTGCCACGGCGCTTTGCTGCGCGCGGCAACGTTGGCTTCTATTTTAGGGTGTTGGAGGAGGGCGAGATCGGCGCTGGGGATGAGATCCAATTGGATGCCCGCGATCCCGCCCGGTTAAGCATCGCCGATGTGTTGCGCCTTTGGGCGGATAAGGCGGCTGGGGTTGAAGCGCTAGCCCGGGCGTTGGCGGTATCAGCGTTATCGGCGACCTGGCGCGCACGCTTTGAGAAGCGGTTCGCTACGGTCAAGGCGGCTTCCGCCAAGCCGGGTGAAGCCCTAGAATGGAGCCCAGAACGGCTGACCTGGATCTAAACCGGGCATATAAATAACGCATTACAGGGGAAGATAGATGAGCGATCAGGGGCAGGAATTTCGTTTTCGCCACACCATGTTGCCGGTCAGCGATCTTAATCGGTCGGTGGCATTTTACACTGATTTGTTGGGTATGCAGGTTGTGCGTGAACGTCGGGAGCCGGAGCGTGACGGGCGTAACATTTCCTATGTGGGTTACGGCGAGGAAGGTACTCATCCAGTTTTGGAATTGATCGAAGGCACCGGTAATTCAGATAAGCCTTGGGCCGGTCACTTTGCCATTGCGGTTGCCGATCTACCGGCATTGATCAAAAAGCTGGAAGCCGCAGGCGTACGTTTTGCCCGTGCCATGGTCCAGCCGAAAACCGGTACCAATGTCTATGTTGCCAATATTTTTGATCCCGACGGGTTTGAGATAGAACTCAACCAGCGCAAGGGCGGCATTTACACGTAACCCCTGCTACTGAATCCATGCGTTGAAAAAGGCCCCCGGGTTGCCCGGGGCCTTTTTTATATTGTTCTAACCGATGTGGTTTTAAGTATCGGTGCTGAGCGCGTCGATCTTGGCGGCGAGGATGAAGTCGTTTTCGTGCAGGCCTTTTATCTTATGGGTCTGGAGCGAAATATCGGCATAGCCCCAACCCATGGCGATGTCGGGATGATGGCCTTCAGCCTCGGCTAGGGCACCGACCTTATTGACGAAATCAAGCGCCTGGACGAAATCGCCGAACGAGAAGGAGCGTCGGATCCAGGTCGCATTGTCGGTGATATCCCATTTTGGTACTTGCGGGTGCAGGGCTTCGGCTTGCGCCGCACTGAGGGGCGCGACGCCGCCTTGGCACGGGGTGCAGACCTTGCCGGTCAATTGGTCGCTCATGAGTATCTCCTTCGGTTCAGGCGATGATGCGTTTGACGGCCTCGATAATGCGGGCGGCCGAGGGGGTAATGGCGGCTTCCAGTGGCGGTGAAAACGGCACCGGCGTCGCTGCCCGGGCGATACGTATGACTGGCGCTTTAAGTGCGCTTTGGGCGCGTTCTGCAGCAAGGGCGGCAATCTCGGAACCGACCGAGCACATCTGGATACCTTCATCGACCGTGACCAACCGTCCGGTCTTGGTGATAGAAGCGACGATGGTATCGGCATCCAACGGTACGATGGAGCGGGGGTCGACGACTTCTGCCGAAATGCCGTCAGCGGCAAGGGCCTCGGCGGCCTCCAGCGCCCAGAGTACGGCCCGTGACGTGGCGACGATGGTGACGTCTTTTCCCTCGCGCTTGACCTCGGCTAGGCCTAGGGGAATTTCATAATCTTCGTCTGGGACCTCGCCGGTTTGGCCTAAAAGCTTGCCGTGGTCGATCCAAACGACCGGGTTTGATCCCTTGAGGGCGGTGCGCAGCATACCCTTGACGTCGCGCGGGCTGGTCGGTTGCATGACATAGAGGCCCGGATTATTGGCGACCATGGCTTGGGGACTGAGGGAATGCTGGGCTGAGCCGCCGCCGCGTAACCCGTGGTACATGTGGAATACGATCGGTACCTTGATCTGTCCACCCGACATGGAGTGCGCCGTGCCCGCTTCGTGAATGATCTGATTCCAGGCTTCTAACGCAAAGCTGGCCGTGCCGAAATGGGCGAACATGGTCAATCCGGACATGGCGGCGCCGATGCCCATCGACGCCGTCGCCCCTTCCGCTGTCGGCGGATCGGTGATGCGGTCGCCGAACTGCTCGTTGAGCGGTTTGGCGAAATGTTCTTGACCCCCGTGGCCGAGAATGCCACGGCCAATAATGTGGAGATTTGGGTTCTCGTTGAGCGAGCTCATCAAGGCGTCGATGACGGCCTCAGCATAAGTTTTGACGGTCATATTATCTCTTCCTCAGGCGAACACGCCGTCGGCGGCAGTGGCCGCGTCGGGATAGGGGCTGTTTTCGGCAAACGCCCGGGCCGCAGTGATCTGCGCGATGACCCGTTCGTCGATGGCGAGGATTTCATCTTGGCTTGCAACCTTTTCGGCCAGCAGTTTCTTGACGTAGCGCCGGATACCATCGTGATCTCGGGTCCAATCGGCATGCTTTCCGGCGATGCGTTCTTCTTCCCAGGCCAGTGTCAGGTCGGTGACGCCGGTTGGGAATTCCGGCTTGATCTGATGCGATCCCGGCCAGCGTTCCAATTGTGCTTGCAGAAATACCGGGCCGCTTCCGGTGCGAATGCGGGCAATGGCATCGCGAGCGGCGGCGCCGACTGCTTCTGCATCACGTCCATCGACGACAATGGTTTCGATTTGTAGGGCTGCGGGAAGGTCACGCAGTGCCTTTGCCGCCAGCATGGAAGAAGGCCGCTGGCCTTCCTTGGCGTTATTTTCACAGAGGAGCAGAACCGGCAATTCAAGGATAGATGCCAAGTTGAATGCCTCGAAGCAGATGCCTTCATCCAGGGTGCCGTCGCCGAAATGCGCGACAGAGATGGCGCCGGTGGCTTGTTTCTTGAGGCCGAAGCCCGCGCCGACGGCGAGGCCGACACTGCCGCCAACCATGGCTGAGGTGGAGAGGAAACCTGCTTGGCGATCACATAGATGCCATGGCCCCCCGCGTCCACCGTTGAGGCCGTCCTTGCGGCCCATGATCTCTGCCAAGGCGCGTCCCGGGTTTGCGCCCCGGGCGATTAGATATCCGTGATTGCGATGGGTGGTGTGAAATAAATCAGTCGGGGAGAGTTCCGCCGCCACCGCCGCACCGGTGGCTTCATGCCCGATATGCAGATGTTGGCGTCCAACATAGGTATGTGTCTGGGCGACCTGCAGCACTTCTTCTTCGAAGCGGCGCATCAGCAACATGCGTTCGAGCAGCGCCAAGCGATCTTGCGGCGTCGATTTTTCTGTGGGCTTTTCGGCCATGGCTCTCCCCTTATTTATTCTTGCCGTTTCGCCCATGGAACCTGACCAGTCCCCGGCGGTTATCGGCAAGATTGTAGGCGATAGTTATAAGGGATCGTAGAGCGCGACGGTATTGAGAACATACGATTGTGGGCGGATTGTGTGGGGAATGTGCGGGGAATATTTGTGGAGATGGGGGTTTCAAAACAAGACGACCGCCCAGAGCCTAACCCAGTGAGGGGTAGAGGGGATGCTCGGGGCGGTCGCTGGCTCTTGCTCAGAAGATTGGAGGCTGCTGTATCCTTTTACG
>JBLHLO010000237.1:0-4127 GCA_047621105.1 Alphaproteobacteria bacterium | reverse complement strand
CAGTGAGAGAAGAAAAGAGACTGCCCAGCTTTTCCCTGATCACGCATGAAAATTCCCTGTTCGGTGCGTGAACATTCCCTGTTATGGAACCCAGGGAATTTGCTCAGAAGATACTGATATTGAAGGGATATTTTAGACGTGATGGGCGAGAAGAACCCCTAAATCAGTAAAATTCCCTGTATTTTCCCTGTTAACAGGGAATTGCTCACGGTTGAGACGAGTGTCAAATAAAGGGGCGGGTTATTCCCCCCGCCCGGCCAGCCTTGCATAAATGCTCCATGGCATCAGCCGCAGCGCCAATGTAATCCATCGCCACCAGCCGGGGAAATAGGTCAGGCCGCGATCGCGGCCAAGTCCGTCGACGACCCGGTCAGCAAGGCGCTTGGGGTCGCCCTTGGGCAGGGGGGTCTTTTCCGCCGCCATCACGCCGGTATCGAGAAACCCCAACACCCAGAACTGAACCTTGACTGGGGTGTCACGGGCGGCCAGGCGGAGGCTTTCGAAATAGGAAAGTAACGCGCGTTTCATGGCGCCATAGACGAAATTGCGAGACCGCCCCCGCGCCGCGGTGATCGAGCCGAAGCCGACCACCGTTCCGCCCCCTTCCATTAAAGCAGGCCATAGTTTGGTTACCGCCTCGGCCGCACCTAAGAAATTGGCGCCGGCAAGCTCTCGGATGGTCGCTGGTTCAGTGCCGAGCCCGTCCCTGAGGGCAAGGCCGATCGGCATCAGCAATCCTTTGAGGCCCCCCGTCCCTTGGGTGACGGCCAAGATTTTGTCGAGATAGTCTGGCCCGGCGCCTACATCGGCGGTAACGCAGGTCGCTTCCATCCCGTGCCGGTCACGGAGTACCCCTGCAAGAGCATCAAGTGCGCCCTGATCGCGTGCCACCAGGATAAGCCGGTGGCCATCGGCGGCGAGCCGGTCAGCGAGCGCCCGGCCCAGCCCGCCGGAGGCACCGATAATGACATAGGCCATGATTTTCCCCCTTCGTAGGGATCATGATAGCACGGGTCGGCCCCGTCATTACAGGTACGTGGCCATTACAGGCACGTGGGTTGTTAAATCCAGCCCATTTCACGGGCGAAGCGCCACAGGAAGCTTCCCCCCGCCAGCATGACAATCGTTTCCATAAACAGAGTGTGGATGCGCACGCTGGTGCGCTTGACGATCCAGGAGGCAAGCCAAGTGCCTGGAATGGTGAACAGGCCGATAACACCGGCGGCAAGAAACAGTGCCGGGGTCAGCACGTCGAACTTTGAAAAGGCGATAGCTTTGACGACATTGACACCGACCGCAATCAACGCATCGGTGGCCAGCAGGGCCTGGGAAAATAATCCGGCCCCCATCAGCACCGGGACGACCAGAAGTCCGGTGCCGATCATGGTTGAATTAAGAAATCCCCAGACAATGCCGAAGATGGCGAGGCCGCGGGTTTCCAGTTGGATTTGTTTATGGGCGAGATAGCGTCTGAGCGGCACTGAAATGATCAGCACCAATCCCAATACCAGCGAGATGATGGCATCGTCTAAACGCGAATAGAAATAGGCGCCCGCCGCTGCTGTCGGTGCCGCACAGGCGATCACCAGTCCGGCCATCTTCCAATTCAGCGCATCGCGATAGAACCAGACCCGGCTAGCGTTGGTGAACAGCATGACGACACCGATCACCGGCACCAACGCTTTGACGCCGATCACCGGGGCCAGTACCGCTGCCAGGATCAGCCCGGCGCCGAAGCCGCTCATGCCTGATATCACCGAGGCAAACATCGCCGTGGCGGCGATCAGCGCAAAGGTTTCAAGCGGTAGAACGTCAAGAGAGAGTTGGGCGGCTTGGTCCATCCGGCGTTAGACCCGTTGGGCGCCGTAATAGAGGGTCACTGCGTGGCGGGCCTCGGCAAAGAATAACCAGCGCTCCACACTGATGCCGACAGTGCCTGAAAGGGCGGCGATCAAGGTCACTGTGAGGGCGATCCCGCCATTGTCGGGGAGCACGAGCAGCGATTCGGTCAGCATCAGGGGTAAGGCAAAGCCGAAGGCCTGGGCAAATCGGCGCAGGCGAATGCCATGGCGCCGGGCGACGCGGTAGCCCATTTCGCGCATGACAAAGTTTTCCTGGGTATGGGGGGCTTCCAGCAATTTGACGCGAGTACCCTCACCCCCGAGCCCGGTGGCGCTTTGCGCTGTGGGCCCACCCTTATGATGATCGATCCGCCACCAATACAGCCCCTTGATGATCCAGGCGGCAAGCACGGTGGCGAACGGGAGGTGCACGATAGCGGGGTCATAATGGCCTGTCATGCGTATAGCAGCTGCCAGCCACAGCGATCCCGTGGCCAGCGCCATGATGATATAGCCCGGCGTCACCAGCGGGTTGGCCCAGGCGCGAATGGCGCCGAGGCTTTGATAGATCATACCGGTGCAGATCAGGGTGGCCAGTGCCAGCGCGGCGGCGATGCCGCCAGCACAGGCATAGGGGACGGAAAGATCGCCCATGATCCCCCAGCCAAAGGTGAAGTACAGCGCAGGTGGGAAGGTAAGGACCGCGGCCACCCCTTCGCGTGATAGCCATGATGTGCGCCATTGGCTGAAAGCACGCCAGGCGCGTTCGGGATGCCCGAGATGCAGGGCCGAGGACATCAGTCCTGCCACCGCCGTTGCCAGGGCGAACCCCATGACCATCAGCGCCAGGGGGAGATCTGTGGGCAGGCGTCCAAGGCTGGCGAAAACCCCGGCCAGCATGATCAGCCCAAAGCCGATGCCGGAAGAAACCGTGAAGAAGATGACCGAATAAGCGGGATGCACGTTAGTCCCTCAGCGTGAAAAGACGCGGTCGACGAACCCGAGGAAACCGGAAACCGGGGCCGGTGCGTCGTCTGCGTCATGGTCGCAGGTGTTGGCGCGTTGGCGCGGGGGAAGATATTTGTTGGTTGGTTTCATGCCCATTTCCGGCATCAGGTCATAGCCGCCGCGTTCGGCAACCAGAAGTGAGACTTCAGAAGTGGGATCGCCGAGATCGCCGAAATGCCGTGCATTCGCCGGGCAGGTGGAAACACAGGCAGGCACGCGCTCGGCCTCGGGCAAGTTTTCATTGTAGATGCGGTCGATGCACATGGTGCATTTCTTCATCACCCCGGCGTCTTGGTCGTATTCCCTCGCGCCATAGGGACAGGCCCAGGAACACAGCTTGCAGCCGATGCATAGATCTTCGTCGACCAACACGATGCCGTCTGCTTCGCGTTTGTACGACGCGCCGGTGGGGCACACGGTGACACAGGCCGGTTCGGCGCAATGTAGGCACGATCGGGGGAAATGCACGGTGCGTCCCGCCGTGCCTTCGTCGACCTCGAAGGCATGGATGCGGTTGAACCAGACCCCGGTGGCATCGGAGCCGTAAGGGTCTTCGTCGGTCAAGGGTGCCGAATGGCCGCCGGTATTCCATTCTTTACAATTGACGGCGCAGGCGTGGCAACCGACGCAGGTATCGAGGTCAATCACCAGACCGAGCGCTTTATCAGTAAGGGCTGGATAACCGGTCATGATCCGCCTCCTGGCCCGGTCCGGCGCAGTGGTTTTGACCGTCCATGGAAAGCTTCGCCGTAGCGCAGGATTGTGGGCGCCTTCTCGATCCCAGGCAACGGGGGCAGGGGGGCGAACTGCGGTTCGGCAATGCCCGCTTCTTCAGGGAGTGCTTTGCGGATGCGCACGCGCAAGTCAAACCAGGCGGCTTGGCCGGTGATGGGGTCGGAATTGGAAAGCCGTGCACCATCATCCGTGGCGGGCAGAAATTCCGGAATCAGATGGTTGAACATCACGGCGCGGGTTGCCTCGGGCGCGTCTTCGTCGAGGTTCCAACTTCCCCGGCGTTTGGCAATGGCATTCCAGGTCCAAATCGTGTGGCGCTCGACCCCATCCATAGGCCGCGCCTGACCCTTGACGCGGCCGGTCGGACTTTCGACCCAGATCCAATCGCCATCCTTGATGTCGAGCGCTTCGGCGGTGGCGTGATGCAAATAGATGGCATTGGCGCCATGGATTTGGCGTAGCCAGGCGTTCTGGGAGCCCCAGGAGTGGTACATGGCCATCGGCCGCTGGGTGATGGCGTGGAGAGGGAACTCGCCTATGTCT
>JBLHLO010000236.1:0-4170 GCA_047621105.1 Alphaproteobacteria bacterium | reverse complement strand
CGGCGCCTTTTTAGAATAAAGTATCGCCACACTAAATCGGTTCAGCCCAGCTCAGAACACATGGATCAAGATAGATGGATCGTCAGCCCCAACCTTTTTCAACCCTGGCCTTCGCCTTTTACTTAAGCATCGCTACTCTGACGGCCGGACAAGTCCAGGCCCAACAAGCTCAACAGGGCCAAACCGCTGCGCCGCCCAAACTTGAGAGCGGACCCCTCCTCGAAGGCGCCGCCCTGGAAAGCCGGGTGCGCGCCCTGGTGGATGGTATCTTGGTGCGCGACAAGCTCGATCCACTGTTTTGGAAAGACGGAACCAACGGCAAGCTTGATCCCGATGTCCGCAAGAGCCTTCTCTCTATGGCGAAGGTTTTTATTAAAGGAATGAAGCTGAAGGATGCCCCGGTGATAGACATTATTTTTGCCGGGAGCTTGACGGGTTATCTCTATCATTCGCGCTCAGATCTCGACATTCACGTCAACGTGGATGCACGTGCACTCGGCATAAAACCCAAATACCTGCAAGGATTTCTGTTCAACAAATCAAAGTCTTGGAGCGAAGGCCGTCATTTCAGTGTGCGTGGCCGTGAAGTACAGATCCTCATGCTCGACCCTTCCGTGACCGGCGAACATTCGAAGGGGGTCTATTCGCTCCTCAAGGACCGCTGGCTTCGCAAACCCGAACGTCCTACCAAACCAATCGACCGCGCGCGTATCTATACACGCACTCTTAATCTAGTCGGTCGTTTTCAGGAGGCGGTGAGGGCCTATAAAAAGGACCCACATGGCACCGATTGCAATGTTCTGCGCGCCTTTACCAAGACCTTGAAAAAGGAGCGCCGGATCGGCTTTCAAACCGTGGGTGAATACGCAGAAGCCAATCTTGTCTATAAGGCGCTGCGCAATGGGCGCTATACCCGTGCTGGGGAAACCCTGAGCACGCGTTGCCTGGAGGCGCGACTAAATCTGCCCTAATCATTTCTGACCGTGTTTTTAAAGGCCGGCGATAGTCCCGCCCAAACACCAAGTCCCATAAGAGCGACGATGCCAATACTTCCGATCAGATAGAATGCAAATTCGATGCTTGTCACTTCCGCTATCGCGCCCATGATGAATGGCACCATGGCGCCGCCAAACTTATTAAAAGAAATACGCAACGCGACGACGCGCCCTTGCAGATGCTGGCCCACTGCCTGCGTTGAAATGGATAACATAAGCGGGAAATTATACCCCTGCCCGAGCCCCCGCAGGCCCATGGCAATCGCCAAGGCGATAAAGGTTCCCAACACAGGCGTGATCGCAATCCCCGCAATCGCCAGTATGGTCATGCCGATCAAAAGCCAATGGGCTGCGCAATAGCGCGTTGCCCAACCGACACTCAATGCCGCAAATGCCGAAACTCCATTGGAAATGCCAATCAACAGGCCAATCGCGGCGGCGTCAAAACCAATCTGATTGAGCCACACCCCATAGAACGATGACTGCACGCCAGACCCAGCCTGACGCATAAAGGTACAGCAGACGACCAGCGCTACGGCGGGCAAGCCCAACAACCGAAAGGTCGTTGCGTAATCGGCGAAGCTCGGCAACACACTCCTTCGTTCAGCTTTCGGGCGTGCTGTTTCAAGGGACATGGTTTCCGGGGCCCCGGGGGCGGGCAATGGGGCGGTTTCGACTTTGACGGATGGGGCCTCGCTAACCGGCGGGGTGGGCGGCAAAAAACAGGCAACAACCGCGCCGATAAAAGTCCAGGCAGCAATGAACGAAAAGCCCCAGACCGGGCCAAGCCGCGCCCATGCCAACCCAGCCAGGATCGGACCACAAAACCCGCCCACCCGGGCCACCGCCGTCATCCGCCCCGCATAGAGCGGCGCGCCGCCGAGCAACCGGGCAACGAGCGCTTGCGTGCCGATCCAACTCGTCACCTCGAACCAGCCCGACACTAATTGCAAGATGACTGTTACCCAGATGATGGGCGACCACGGGTAAATGGCCAATAACACCGCCCCGGACAGGCACGTGATAACAATCACCACCCGCGGGCCAAAGCGATCCAAAAGCGCGCCGCCATGAATCGAAAGGACCACCACCAATATTTGACGCGATGAAATGATAAGGCCGAGCATCAGAGGGGTTGCGCCAAGGCTGAGCGCCCATAGCGGCATGACTACCGACAGCATCAAGAATTGGCTGCTGGTGAAGAAGGCCACCGCATACACCATCATTTGCACGCGGGCGGGCTTTGGGACCTCAGTTGAGGAACTCACGGGGCATTGTCCTGTTCGCATGGAGGCCGGGGGCCGACAACGGCCCGCACCTTGATGATTGAAACCTACTTATCCCACGCGGGCCGTTTTCCGGCAAACCGGCGCAGGCATTACAGGACCGCCCGCAAAGCTTGGGCAGCCCCCACCATATCCCCGAGTTTCTGGCGCGCCAGGTCACGGCCGATGGTCATAAGCCCACAATCGGGCGCAAGCCAAACCTGCCTTGGCTCAAGGTGCTCTAGCGCCGACGCGACGCGGCGCTTGACCGCCTCCACCCCAGGGGCAGGTGTATTCCCGGGATCGATGCAGCCGAACATGACCATACGCTTGCCTATGGCCGCAAGCAGGGAGGGGTCATAATCACTCCGTCCGAATTCCACGGTGAAACCACCGATTCGCGTGGGTAAAAGCGCCTCGAGAAGTTCCGGATAAGTATGGTGATGCTGGGGTTTACCGCCGCCTGGATAGCCATAACAGAGGTGCACAAAGGTCGGCACGGTAATGCCATCAAGGCACCGGTCGAGCGCTTTCGCCCCATAGGCAAAGACCTTATCGTGATAGCGGGTCATCGCCGGTTCATCGATTTGTAGGACGTTACAACCGGCCGCTTGAAGATCGAGAAGTTCCGCGTTCACGGCGGCGGCAATATCCATGGCGAGTTCCGCCTCATCGTCATAGGCAACATTGAGAGTGCTGTCGATCAGGGTCATCGGCCCGGCCACAGCCACCTTCAGCGGCATATCCGTGTGCCCCCGGGCAAAGTTGAGGTCATCTACCCCCGCCGGTGTGCGCCGCTGGATACGCCCGACAATGCGCGGCACTACATGAGGATTGACTCGGTTGCGATAGACTTCTTTTGCGCCCTTGGTCTCCATATCGACGCCGTCCCATGTCGAAGCCGCGTGATAGACGAAGCTTTCGCGCCGCTGTTCACCATCGGTGAGAAGTTCAAGGCCCGAGGCCTTCTGTTCGGCCAAACAAAGCCGCGTGGCATCATCCTGGGCTTCTTTCAGCGCCGCCCCTTCAAGGTGAAAGCTGGCGCGCGAACGATTGGTATCGGCGAGCCAGCCGGGCCGCGGGAAGCTGCCGACACTGGTCAGTGTGAGCGGGGCGAAACTCATGGTCATGGTCATTCTCCTTCTACGGAACCGATAGCGTACTTAATACCTAAGAAACGGGCCAGAGAAACAAGCTAGGGCCGCCTGGGCTGTGCGGGGATACCCCCCTCGACCTCCAAGGCACGCGCCAACCAATGCCGCTGACGCCAGAGCCAGCACCACAACACGAGACATAACCCCGCACCCACCGCCACGGGCACCCGTAGCCCCACCTGTTCGGCGATACCGCCAATCAACAATGCGCCTATGGCCGGTGCCCCCTGATGCGCCAGACTATAATTGCTGATGACCCGGCCGCGCATGGTCGGATCAGCTGCTGATTGCAATAACGTTTGATTGGAAATGCTTTGCATGATGAAGGCGAAACCAACCAAAAAAATCAATGGCAGTGCCATCCAAAATACCGGCGCCATGGCGAATAGAAAAATCGGAAATGACGCGGCGCCGATGGCGATAATGCTTACCCGGGTCAGGCCTCTTATACCGGTCCCCCAACTCGCCATCCAAGCTGCCCCCACCATGGCGCCGCCACCATGGGCAATCATCAACAAGGCAAGGCCCTCTGGCCCACGATTAAAAACTTCACCAACGAAACCCGGCAACAAGTCGGTAATCGGCTTTGCAAAAAGACCCACGCCGACAAGAGAAATCACCATCACCTTGAGGCCGCGATGAGCGAACATATAATTCAACCCCTCAACAGTCTCAATGAACATGGATTTCTTTGGGCGCGCAGGTGGCGCTGATACCGTCGCCTTGATCAACTGCAACATGAATGTAAATACTAGG
>JBLHLO010000235.1:0-4186 GCA_047621105.1 Alphaproteobacteria bacterium | reverse complement strand
AAACCTGCGTATCCGTCACAATAACGTGCTCGGTTATTTCATCGAAGTGCGTCCTAACCAGGCGGATGTACTCAGGGAGGCACTGGGCCCTCAAGGCCAGGAAAAGTTTTTCCATCACCGTCAGACCATTGCTTCTGCCGTGCGTTTTAATACTGAGGAATTGGTCGATCTGGAAACCCGCATTGCGCGCGCTGCCGATAAGGCGCTGGCTCAAGAGTTGGAAATTTTCCAACACCTCATCGAAGCGGCCGTTGCCTGTGCCGATGAGATTGCCCTCGCTGCCCGTGCCCTTGCCTGGTTCGACGTCGCCGCAGGTTTTGCGCGACTTGCCCGTGAGGCCGATTACGTGCGCCCACGTGTCGATGATAGCCTCGCTTTTTGCATCGATGCGGGGCGCCACCCGGTGGTCGAATCGGTGTTGCGCCGCGATCAGGCGCAAGCCTTCGTGCCCAATGACTGTAATCTCAGCGCCGATAAAACACAGCGCGATGACGATCACCCAGATACAGGCGCGCATCTGTGGTTGATTACCGGGCCGAACATGGCTGGCAAATCGACTTTCTTACGCCAAAATGCGGTGATTGCGATCCTCGCCCAGATCGGCTGTTTTGTGCCTGCCCGCGCCGCGCATATCGGGGTGATCGATAAATTGTTTTCTCGGGTCGGCGCCGCCGATGACCTTGCCCGTGGGCGCTCAACCTTCATGGTGGAAATGGTTGAAACGGCGGCGATTCTTAATCAAGCAGGCGAACGAGCGCTGGTCATCCTCGATGAAATAGGGCGCGGGACAGCGACCTTCGATGGGCTCTCCATTGCCTGGGCGACCATTGAACATCTGCATGGGGTCAACCGCTGCCGGGGATTGTTTGCCACCCATTACCATGAGCTGACGGCTCTTACCGCGCGCTTGGGGGGCCTCGCCAACCACGCCATGCAGGTCAAGGAATGGCAGGGCGATGTGGTGTTCCTGCATGAGGTCGGTCCCGGCACCGCCGACCGTTCCTACGGCATTTATGTCGCCCGCCTGGCGGGCCTGCCGGAGGCGGCGCTGACACGCGCCGAAGAAGTGCTGGCGACGTTAGAGACCGGTGATAAGGCCGATCAGCTGTCGCGCCTGGCCGATGATTTACCGTTGTTCGCCGCGCGCCCTACGGTGAAATCCGCCGTGCCGGCGCAAAAGAACTCGGCGCTTGAAGCCGCCCTTCGAGATATTCATCCCGACGGCCTGACCCCAAAAGAGGCCCTTGATTTGATCTACCGTTTGAAGGCGCTGGACGGTGGCGAATAGGGCAAAACCCCCTAACTCCATTCCCTTTTTATTTGACCTCCGGGCACACGATAAACCGGCGGTTCCAGCGCGCCCTTGGCGGCAGCGGTAGGCTCAAGTGCCGCATCCCAAAGCGTGCCGAGGTAGCGTCCGCCGGTATGTCCATCCGAATGCTCGGACGCAAGCCAGACAATGGGATCGCGCATCACCGCAGGATCAACCAGTTTACGGTCGGTGAGATAGTTCTTGGGCACGAACGCGGTCGCCGCCGCCCCACCGGGGATCAGCGAATTGCTGGTGACGCCGGTGCCCTTGAGCTCTTGGGCGAAGATCAGGGTCTCTGCCTCGATCGCTCCTTTGGACGGTCCATAGGGCGCGTTACCCTTGCGCTGGATGGTACCGAGCGATGTGGTGACATTGACCAGGCGCCCCCAGCCTTGCTTGAGCAAATGCGGGGTCACCGCCCGGCACATATTATAGGTGCCGACCACATTGACCTTGATGACCTGGGCCCAGCGCGCGGGATCGGTCTCCCAGAAATTGATCGACGTATCCGTGGCATCGGCGCCGATGACGTTGAGCTGGCCGAGCGCGGCATTATTAACCACCATGTGGAGCCCCCCAAGGCCACGAATAGTTTCATCGCGCGCCAATTCGCATTGGGCGTAATCGGAAATATCGTAAGGCAATGCCAATGCACTGCCGTCACCGCGCGCGGCATTGATCTCGCCCACCGTCTTTTTCAGCTCCGCCACATCGGGACTTAGGAGCCCGGCCTTGCCGCCCGCTTCGATAATGGCGTCGGCCATTTCGCGGCCCATACCGCGGCTCGCGCCGGTGACGATGACAACCTTACCGGTGAGATCTATCTTGGCCATTGCATATTTCCTTTCTTATTTCGTGATAAGCGAACGTTAGGGATTGCCGAACAATCGGCCGAGACGGCTATCGCGCGGAAAGCCGCCGAGTTTAGGCGCGAGCAGGCGACAGGCCTGCCACATCACCGCCTGATTCGAATTAACGCAAGGGCGTCCTATGGTGCGTTCAGCGGCAGCGATGATTTCTATCTGCGTCGTATTGGTGCAGCTGAGAAACAACCCATCGGCCTGGGGGTGTCGGTTCATGGCTTCAATAGATAGGTCAAGCCAACGTGCCGGTTCGACGGTGATGTATTGATCGCCTCCCGTCAGTTTAAGCGCGATATCTTCGACGACTTTAATCCCGAGTGTATTGAGGTAAATTATTTCGGCATCGTTCACCGACTGCCGATAGGGGGTCAGCAGCACCAGGGATTGGATCATCAGTGCCTTGAGCGCGGCGACGACTGCCGTGCCCGGGGTCAGGGCAAGGGCCCCGGTTTCCCGGGCGATGAGGTCGACCACCTCGGCCTCGGTATCGGGCCCTTCCTCCATAGCGCCGCCGGTGCAGTGAAAGACGATGGCATCGCAGTGCGAATCGGCCAGTGCTCCTGCGGCTTGCCTGATCTCGTCATGGATTTGGGATATCGGCTTATGCCAGGGGCCGGTCATGCGCAGCCGCGTGACGTGAACCCCCAACCCGGCCGGGGCGTAATGGCGCATCTGCGGTTCCGCCAAACGGTTGGACGACGGGATAATGAGCCCGAGCCGCGCCCGCGGCGTTGCCAATTCACCGGCACGTGGTCCAAGCGCGGTTTGGCTGCCGGTTTCTTGGGCGGCGTTGGTCATCGGTTCTCCCTGCCGGCCCTAGCGCTTGCGGATCATCGCCAGACGGGGCCTTGATTTTACCGGCCATCAGTATCGCGCGCGCGTTACCTAAGTCAATCTTGGTCGCTTCTTGGCCCGGTCCTTGCCCAGACTTGCGGGGCGTCGTATGCACGGCTACAACCAAGCCATGATGGATAAAAGACACGGGAAGTGGGAGAGCACGAGATGGACGATATAACCAAGGCGCTAACCCAGCAGGAAATCCTCATTGAGGCGCGCAAGCGTATGGCGCCGGTCGCTTGGGATTTTCTATCGGGCGGCGGCGAATCGGAAACGACGCTTAAACGTAATCGCTTTTCCCTTGATTCCATCGCCTTCCGGCCGCGCGTGCTGATTAGCGTGCCCGATCCCGATCCCGCCGTCACATTCATGGGCCAGAAGATCCGCATCCCGGTGATTTGCGCGCCGGTGGGCTCCCTCCACCTGATGGACCCGGGCGGCAATCTCTCGGTGGTGCATGCCATGGATCGATTCGGTTCGATGGCGGCGATCTCCATCATGTCGAATCCGCGGCTTGAAGATTGTGCGGCGGAAACCAAGGGCACCAAGATTTTCCAGCTTTACGTGCGCGGCGATATGGATTGGACCAAGCGTATCCTCGACCGCGTCGTCAATGCGGGGTTTAACGCGCTGGTCATCACGGTGGATACGGCCCATTACGGTCGGCGTGAACGCGATCAGTACAACCGTTTCCTGCGCCGTGCGACGGTAGAGCGTGCCAATCTGGATAACGTTGATCCCGATGCGGAATGGAAATACCGGGGAACGCTGACCTGGGATTTTATCGCCGCCTGTCAGGAACATTGCGGCCTGCCGGTGATGGTCAAGGGGATCGCGACGGCGGAGGACGCCAAGATCGCACTTGAGCGTAAGGTTGATGTTATCTGGGTCTCAAACCATGGCGGGCGCCAAATGGATCACGGCCGGGGTGCCATCGCATGTCTGCCCGAAGTGGCGGCCGTCGCTAAGGGGAAAGTGCCGATTGTCATTGATAGTGGCTTCTTACGCGGCACTGATGTGCTCAAGGCCATCGCTTTGGGGGCCGATGTGGTTGCCGTCGGCAAACTTCAGGGCTGGGCCCTGGCGGCGGGCGGCGAAGACGGCCTGTTACGTAGTTTCGAAATCCTTGAAAACGAGATCAAGACGAACATGGGGTTATTGGGCGTGAATTCGA
>JBLHLO010000234.1:0-4196 GCA_047621105.1 Alphaproteobacteria bacterium | reverse complement strand
AGCATGTCGCCCTGACCGAGCAATTGTTCGGCGCCCTGCTCACCGAGGATGGTGCGGCTGTCGATCTTGGACGTGACTTGGAACGATATCCGGGTTGGAAAATTGGCTTTGATGGTACCGGTGATCACATCCACCGAAGGGCGTTGGGTTGCCATGATGATATGGATACCCGCGGCACGCGCCATTTGTGCCAAGCGTTGGACGGCGGACTCGATATCTTTGCCTGCGACCAACATCAGGTCTGCCATTTCATCGACGACGACGACGATGTATGGCAGCGGCGAAAGGTCGAGCTCCTGCTCTTCAATCATTGGCTTGCCGGTTTCAGGGTCAAAGCCGGTTTGCACCCGGCGGGTGAGTTGGGTGCCCTTCTTGCGCGCCTCCGCCAAGCGTTGGTTGTAGCCAAGGATGTTACGCACACCCAGTTCCGACATGCAGCGGTAGCGATGTTCCATTTCCTTGACGGTCCAGCGCAGGGCCACGACGGCCTTGCCCGGTTCCGTCACGACCGGTGCCAGTAGATGTGGAATATCATCATAGACGCTCAATTCCAGCATCTTGGGGTCGATCATGATGAAGCGGCATTCCTCGGGTGTCAGGCGGTAGAGCAGTGACAGGATCATGGTGTTGATGGCGACCGACTTGCCGGACCCGGTCGTCCCGGCGATAAGCAAGTGTGGCATGCGCGATAGATCCGCCATGATGGCGCCGCCGCCAATGTCTTTACCCAGCACCAGCGTCAATTTTGATGCGGAGCGTTCATAGGCTTCCGATGCCAGAAGTTCGCGCAAGTAAACTGTTTCGCGACGCGCGTTAGGCAGTTCGATGCCGATGACATTACGCCCTGGCACCACGGCGATACGTACGCTAACGGCACTCATGGAGCGCGCGATGTCATCGCTGAGGCCGATGACGCGGGATGATTTAATGCCGGGGGCAGGCTCCAATTCATAAAGCGTTACGACCGGGCCGGGCCGGACCTTGATGATCACACCGGAGACCCCGAAATCTTCGAGCACACTCATCAACAGTTTGGCGTTGGCTTCAAGCGCGTCCTTGTTGATGCTGGGGTCTTCTTTCAGTTCAGGCGGCAACTCCAGGAGTTCAAGCGGCGGCAGCGCATAATCGTCATCGGGCACGAGGTTAAGCGTTGCTTGGCGTTTCGTGGCGGCGCGCTTGCCTGGCGCGGCGCGGCCTGCACGGGGGGCAATGGGAACCTCGCCGGAAACAATGGTGGGTTTATCGGGCGCAATATCAATATCGATGTCACTTTCAGATTCGTCGCTGTTGTCTTTAGATGGCGGGTGCAACCGGGGTTCGGCCATGCGCGTGGTGCTGCGCCCCATACGCGGTTCAATGTGCGGCTTACGCACGGCGAGTGCGCGGCGCGCCGTAGTGAACAAGCCGTGTCCAGCGCGCGTGCCATGAGTGCCGCCCTTATGGGCAATGCGGCCAAGGGCGGAAGTTGCCAGCCAGGCGATCCGCCGACCGGTTGCCCATTCGGTGTTGGTGAAAGCGAGCAAGTAAAATGCCAGCGCCAATCCAACGATGATCAGGGGGATGGCAAGCACGAGTATCGGTAAGCTCAAGCCAAGGGAACCAAGCGCGGCGGCACCTTTGCCCAAGCTCAATTGGCCAAGGAAGCCACCCAGCCCAACCCGGAGGCTCCAACTTACGGGGGGCGCAAATCCCGCGGCGCCCAGGGCCAGGGCCAGCAGGGCCAGCGGCAAAAGTGTCAGTCGCAGCCATGGCCGGTTGACCCCCTTCCCGGCCAGTATCCGGTACCCCCAGCTAATCAGCACGATACCCGGCAGCACCGCCGCAAGGCCGATCGATTGCAAGCCAGCATCGGCAATATGCGCGCCGATGGAACCCAACAGATTATGGACCGGGCCATCGACGGCATTGTTGCCTGACGGATCTGCGGCTGAATAACTGACCAATGCCACGATCAGCGCTGCCCCTAGGGCAAATAGCGTGAGCCCCCCCAGTTCCACCGCGCGGCGGCGCAGGAAGAGTCGCGCCCCTGCGGGCAGGAAGGCGGCCTTGCCGGTATCGGCTGAGGAACGTGCCATCTCTTACTCCGATCAGTTCAACACTCGGCAAAGTCGCGATAGGGCTTCGCCAAGAGTATCTGTTTCATGCACCAGCGCCAGGCGGATATAAGCAGATCCGGCGCGCTGGTGTTCGGTGCTGTCGGGGCACAGACACGCCCCCGGCAGCACTTTGAGTCCGGCTTCGGCCCATAGCCGACGGCAAGCATTTTCACCATCGCCGACGTCAAGCCAAAGGAAGACGCCGCCGTCAGGCCGGTAAAACCCATAGCGCCCGGCCAGCGCTTCTTTGGCCAAATCAAATTTGGCCCGGTAATCGTCACGAATGCGGTGCACGTGGTCTTCGTCGCGCCACAATTGTTCAGCCACCATAGCAATCGGCAGCGGTGTCTGACTGCTGGCAAAATCACGTAATTTAGCGAAAGCCGCAATCGGCGCTATCCCCCCGGCAACGAAGCCCGAACGCAATCCGGGTGCCGACGACCGTTTCGAAAGCGAATTGAATATAACGAGGTGATTAAGCGCAGCTTCTGCCTTTGCTCCCATGGCCGCGGCGGCTTGCAGCGCCCCCGCCGGCGGTGTTGCATCATAAATTTCCGAGTAGCATTCATCGACCGCCAAGATGAAGTCATGGTCGATGGCGAGGGTGATCAACGCCTTGAGCTCATCCAGGGTTGCCGCACTGCCTTGCGGGTTGGCCGGTGAACACAGATACGCGAGCGCCGTGCGGGCCAGAAATTCCGGGCTAACGGCATGGAAATCAGGCAGAAAACGGGTTTTTTCGAGGGCCGGGACAAAGATCACTTCGGCCCCGGCCATTACCCCGGCCCCGGCATAGACGTGATAGAGCGGGTTTGGGACCAGCACGACCGGGCAGAGGTTGGCTGCGGCACCCCTATCGGGGCCTCCTTTTTGTTCCGGTACGGCAACGAGGCTGAACATGAAAAGCGCCTCCCGTGTCCCGGCACAAGGCAACACATGCGACTCAGCGGTGATGAAACCCTCCGGTAAGTCATAGCGTCGGCCCAGCCATTCAGCGATGGCCTGGCGGAAGCTAGGGGTTCCGCGGGTTGGCGGATAGCGGCCCCAGTCATCCGCATGCTCGGATAACGTTTCGGCAACGAAACTAGGAGGCGCATGTCGGGGCTCACCGATTGAGAGGATGATCGGCGCGATCCCTTCAGGCGGTGTGACATCGTCAAGCAACCGGCTGAGCCGCTCAAACGGGTAGGTCATCAGATCATCGAGACGCGGATTGAGCATGGATCTCCGTGTGTTGCTCACAATAAGAACCCCACATATAGTGGGTACAAACCAGAAACCCAACGATACTATCCGCACAACCCCTGGAAAAGGGTTTTACACCGGGTCGGGGCCGGCCCTAGCATCGCGGCCATTGTTGATATTAGGGAGCATCCCCGTGCGGACCATTGATTGCGACACCCATTATTGGCCGATCGCCTTTCTTGACGAGGTCGCCCATGCTGCCAAAGGCCGTATTGAGACGGTGGATGACTTTACCGTCGCTTTTTACCGGGACGACACACTGATCCACCGTTTCAAGACAACCCGGTGGGCGCTCGATGAACGCAAGCGGGTGATGGACCAAGACGGTTTTGATGTTCAGGTTCTAATCCCTGACAACCGGCCATTTCTCTATGAGCTTGACCCTGACCTCGGCACCGGCATGGCGCGCGCTTTCAACGACTATGCCGCCGATGCGGTCAAGAATGAGGACCGGTTCATTCCTGTCAGTTGGGTCTATCTCCCCGATATGAAAGGGGCAGTAAAAGAGCTCACGCGCAGCGTGGAAGAATTGAACATCCATGCCGTCAAGGTGACCGGTGGATTAAGTAATTGCGATCTCGACGACGAATCCATGTGGCCGCTTTTTGAGGTGGCCGATCATCACCGGGTGCCGGTGTTGGTGCATCCGGCGGCGCGCGCTTTCGAAGATCAGGATGCCCATCCATGGCTGATTGGGGCCGACCGTTTTGCGCCCATGCGGTTTCTCTCGTCGTGCATCGGCTTTCCCATGACGTACATGCACACCATCACGCGGTTGGTGTATTCCGGCGTCATGGATCGTTTCCCCAATCTTAAATTTGCCTTCTTTGAAGGCGGGTGCGGTTGGGTGCCGTT
>JBLHLO010000233.1:0-4215 GCA_047621105.1 Alphaproteobacteria bacterium | reverse complement strand
CCACAAATCTTTTCGGGCGATGCCCGAAAATACGACCGGCCCCGGACACGATGCCGGGGCCGGTTATGAATGATCAGGCAACGATGTCGAGCAACACGCCATCTGGATCAGCTGTATGCCATTGGCCGAGGCTGGTACGTTCCAGCATTTCCAAACGCGCCTTGCCTTCGGGGCCGCTACCGACCGGTGACGGGGCAAGTAGCGGATTTGAATCGGCTATATCCTGGACATCCTTTTTGAACGCCTCCAAATCTTCGACCTTGAACCCAATGTAATCGAGGCCGGGGCCAACGATGCCCGTATTGGCGTAATCCTTGATTGACCAGGGCAGAAGGATCAGAGACATGCGGCCATCAGTGAGGCCATAAGCATTTTCAATCGGCAGATTCGATGGCTTTAAATCGAATGTATCTAGATAAAATTCGGCGCAAGCCTCCGGATTGAGGGTGCGTATGCCGACATGGCAGATGGTCCGGTCTTGTTCCCAATCATTATGGGTATAGACGTCCTTCATATTGCCGCCCTTGGCCTGTGTCAGATCGAACACATTACCGTCAGGGTCATGGGTGGTAATGGCAGCACACGGCCGGGTCGAGGGACGCTTCAGCCATTCAACCTTGCCGGCATATTTTTCATCGATATGGGCCAAGGTTGCCTCAAGGTCATCAACCTGGATGCCAAAATGATCCAACCGCCCGGGACGGCCCGCCCGGCGTGGGTTGATGTTCATCCCGACATAGCCATCTCCAATGGAAACGGCACGGGTCGGACGTGCCTTCGCGGAATTCTTCATCCCGAACATGGATTCATAGAATTTTGATTCAAGCGCGTAATTGCTGCTCATGATCGCAACATGATTGATTTTTGCTGGCATGGTTTTCTCCTAATTGCGCTTTTGTGGGCGCTTTAGATAATGAACGACGTTGAAAGCTTTAGCGAATTCGGCGGCCATCGCTGGCATAGGCTTCGCCTGAATTGATGTTATAGCGTTGGGGCGAAGCATCGGTTCGCCCACTCGATTTTGAACTGGGGTCAAAAGCGCCGACTTGCAAGAGCTCCAACGGCTCATCACTGCAGCTCTCAAACCAATAGCGCGTATAGGCTGGGGTGACGATTCCCTCGTGGGGGCCAAATTCACCAAGCAGCATATCTTCGACACCATAAAAACGGACCCTACCCTTGAGGACCATCCAAAAACTGTCCGCAGTGGTATGGTAATGAAGATTATTTTCACCGCCCTCATCAACGACCTGGACAACACCACGAACATTGCCGCCCTTTGCCAAGGTGACCCGAGCCTTCTCCGTGCCGATCCCCTGGGGTTTTTTGTACGAAAAGGTTTCCATCTTTTTCTCGGCTTCTTCGATGCGCTGTAGAAGCTCTGGATCAAGATCATATTGTTCCTGCGCGCTCATAACCGTTTCCTCCAAATAGACGTCGTCAATTGCAGACGACTGATTTTGCTTCCGCACCGTTGCCCGGATAGGTAATGGCGCAAGCCATGCCCACCTTCAGATTCTTGCGTTTTGTTTTTTTGCCTTTGATGACGATCTTGCTACGGCTACCCGAAATCTTGGCCGTGTGGACGGAACCGTCTTTGCCCTTAAAGGCAAGTTCCCGGCCGCCGCGCTTAACCGCAGTTAGCGTGGTTTTGTATGCCGGCACCGCTGCAGACGCCTTAACCGTCACCTTGGTCTTGCCTTGGCTCTTAGTTGCTTGGCCTGCCGCAATGATCACATCCTTGGGCGTCGCATAAATGCGCTTGAGCAAGGTGTCGATCTCTATGCCCGGCAAAGGCGAAACGCCTAAGCCAATCGTATCCATATGCTTGATGAAGGTCGGGTCCTGGGTTGTCAGGTCAAAAGCTTTGCGCAACGCCGCCAACCTGTCCGCCGGCACACCCGGCGGCGCCAGCATGGGACGGCCCATCAATTGGGCCGCCAGTAGCAACTCAAGAATTTGCTGTTGGCGCTTGGTCTTCACAAAATCGGTGATGATCGGAACGCCGGGAACCTTATTCGAGGGCTTAAGACCAATTTCCAACAGGAACGTGATCTTCTTTTCGTCCAGCCATTTCTTGCGTGTGGCGCGCATAGACGCGAGTGACCAGGAGCAACGTCCCTGAATTTCACCCCGTTCCATGGCCAGGTTCATGGCATCGCCAGATCCATAACCTGTAATCAATTGGATTTTCGTATCGAACAGGTTGTTCAACAGATGAGAAAAAATATCCGTATTGGCCCCTGGGCCAAGCCCCCCGGCAATGAAGGCCTTATTCTTAAGGTCATCGGGCGTTTTAATCAGCGATGTATGCCAAGAAACGCAATAGCTGGTGGATGTATCGATGGAGCCGATCCAACTGAACTTGGTGGGATCATACAAGATTCCCTTCTTCCGATAGAGCGGCACCGTCGACACCGCACCACGATGGATCATCGCCATCTCCGAGCCGTCTTTCTTGGCCCGGTGATAGAGGTAATTTGCGGCAACAATACCACCCGCGCCCTGCATGTGCTGGGGACGGATTGTCGGCTTACCGGGGACATAACGTGACATCCAACGGATAAAGGTGCGTGAATAGGTGGAATACCCACCCCCGGTGCCCGCGGAAATGATGAATTTGACGCGCGCGGACTTATAAAAATCCGCGACCGGGTCCGCCATGACCTGGCCACTCATGCCGGCACCAAACCCGAGAACTGAAAGTGCGCCAATGGCGCTCACCAATAGACGTTTCATCCTGACTAACTCCCTTTTTACAAACACACTCCAGGCCATGCGCCAGCCAGAGCCTAGTTACAAACGACTAACTTGGCCGTGGACTTGTTGCCCGTATAGGTGATGGTGCAGCTCATGCCGGGCTTAAGATCACCGCGCTTGGCCGCCTTGCCACCGATCATGACTTTGGATCGGCTCCCCGACATGCCGACTTCATGCTTTGCCCCGCCCTTAGCCTTGAAAAATACCTGCCGCCCACCGCGCTTGATCGCGTCGATCTTGGTTTGGATCTTGGCGATTTCCTGCTTCTTGAAGTGGATTTCCATCTTGCCCTTACGGGAGATGGCATCGATGGCAGCATTCACAATATCGGCGGGTTTATCCATCAATCGTGCAACCAGAACCTCAATCTCCTTACCGGTGATGGGGGAGATGTCGAGCCTGCGTGCCTTGGCCTCGGCCAGGAACGCCGGGTCCTTCATGGTTGCATCGAAAGCTGTCCGCAAAATTTTAAGACGATCGGCCGGCATACCCGGCGGGCCCAATACCGGCCGCGCCATTTCCTGCGGCGCATAGATCAGTTCAAGCACATCTTTCTGTGCCTGGGTCTTAGCCATGTCACGCACCATCGGGATGTCGGCGGGGAGGCCTTCAGGACGAGTCAGACCCCCGATCACCAGAAGATTGATCTTCTTGTCGCGCAGCCAGTCGCCCTTAGTCGCGTTGATGGAAGACCAGGACCACCCACAACGGCCCTGGACCTCACCCCGCTCCATAGCCAGGGTAATGGCCGTGCCCTGATTGTAACCGGTGATCAGTTTAAACTTGGTGCCAAACAAATTGTTGAACATGTTGGGCAGAATGTCGGTGTCGGACCCTGGGCCAAGGCCGCCGACGATCAGGGGCGTGTTGAAGAGGTCGTTGAAGGTTTTAACCGGCGTGGTGTGATAGGACACACATAGGCTGAGATCCTTATTGATCGAGCCGATCCAACTGAACTCACGGGGATCGTAAGTAACCCCCTTTTCACGGTACACCGCGCTAGTGGAAACGGCGGCGCGGTGAACCGTGGCAATTACGGTGCCGTCCCTCTTGGCCACCTTAGCCAGATAATTCGCGGCGACGACCCCGCCGGCGCCCTGGCGATGCTTGCGGACAAATTCGGGATTGCCGGGAATATGCTTCCGCATGTGCTTAGTGGTGGTCAGAACGTAGGTGGCATAACCGCCCCCCGGGCCGGCGCTGATGATCAGCGTGATCCGCTTGCCCTTGTAAAAATCCTTCGCAATGGCCGCGGCCGGGACAAATGCCGCTGCCGCCATAAACGCCGTCGCCAAGCCACCGATCAGAAATTTTTTCATCACTATTCCCCGCTGATTTTTGGTGTTTTTCTTATTTCCTAAGAGTTTACACCCAGCCCCCGGCTCCGGCAACGGGAGAACCAAAGGAATTCAGGCAGTTGCACGGGCGTTACAACTGACTATTGTCAAGGGCATT
>JBLHLO010000232.1:0-4220 GCA_047621105.1 Alphaproteobacteria bacterium | reverse complement strand
TTGCACCCAGGCGAGTTTATTAAGGACCGCGTCGGTCATTTCCCGTTCGCTGGCAGTGGCGGGGGCAATGATCGATACCTCCTGAAAGGTCTGTGTGTCCACAGCCGATACCTTGACCGCATTACCAATACGGTGAAATTCGACAATGACGCCGTCTTCTTCAGGCTTCTTATTGTTCATATGAACCACATTTCATATGGCGTGCCATCATCCCGGCCTCTTGCCCAAGATTACCCCAAGCATTTGATTGCTCACTGTAATCTAATCTATTAGCGGGGGCCAGAGCAGTAGCCAAGCCTCATTCATAGCTGCCATTAGCTACAAAAGAAATCGCCGCACACCCAAAGGTGCACGGCGATTCAAAGGTTGTCGTGATACGTGGGGCCGTTCAGGCAGCTGTGCTGGCCCCATCGGACCGCGCAAGCCAAGGGCCAAGACACGGGTCCAAAATTGTTCAAGGTGGCGCAGTGATTTAACCGCATCCTTCAACTCGTCAAGATTTTGGGTGCCCGATTCCAGCTCCTCGATATGGCGGTCGAACATCACCTTCATATGACCATAAAGCTCCAGCCCCTTGTCCGACAGACGCACGCGGATCGAGCCCCGGTCATGGGTGGAACGCTCATGTACGAGATATTCGTTCTCCACCATTTTCTTAACGTTGTAAGAAACGTTGGAACCGAGGTAATAGCCACGGTTGGTCAATTCGCCCACCGTCAGCTCTTCCTCGCCGATATTGAAAAGGATCAACGCCTGCACGTTATTGATGTCTTCCATGCCGAGACGGTCAAGCTCGGCTTTGACCACTTCTAGAAAGTGGCGATGCAGGCGCTCGATCAGGAATATGGCGTCCTGGTAAATATGGTCCACGGCATCCTCGCTATACTTAGTGTCAAACTTTCAGACTCGGCCATAGTAACCCGGGCCTTGTACTCATTATCGCGGCTCAATGCTTAAGATAATGCTAATCTCAGCGACCACTAAAATCGTTATAATACAATGCTTTTACCGTGTTGTGCCCGGCGGCCATGGGACCTATCATCGCCCCCGCTATGTGGTTAATGGATCACCTTTCTGGACGGCACCGCGCCCGCGCGGGCACCTACCACGCCGCCTACCCGGCGACGCGAATGCGGCGCATGCGTCAAACGGATTGGTCGCGCCGCCTTACCCGCGAAGCCGCGTTATCGGTCGACGATCTGATCTGGCCCTTGTTCGTGCAAGACGGTGACAATGTAAGTAGCGCGATTGCCTCCATGCCCGGCGTTGAACGGCTCTCTATCGATCTTGCCGTCAACGCTGCCGCGCAGGCAGCTGAATTGGGAATCCCGGCAATAGCGCTGTTTCCAATGGTTGACCCGGCCCGCAAGAACGACACGGCCGAAGAAGCGATCAACCCCGAAAACTTGGTATGCCGAACGGTGCGCGCCATCAAGGCCCAGGTCACCGGGCTTGGCATCATGTGTGATGTGGCGCTCGATCCCTATACTAACCACGGCCAAGACGGATTGGTGCAGGGATCGCAAGTTCTCAACGACGAAACCGTGAAAGTCCTGAGCGCCCAGGCCTTGGTCCAGGCTGAGGCCGGCTGCGACATCATTGCGCCTTCTGACATGATGGATGGACGCATCGGTGCCATTCGCACCGCGCTTGAGGCAGCGGGCCATAGTAATGTGATGATCATGGCCTATGCCGCCAAATACGCTTCCGCTTTCTATGGACCGTTCCGCGATGCAGTCGGATCAGCAACCAATCTCGGCGGCGGTGATAAAAAAACCTATCAGATGGATCCCGGAAACAGCGACGAAGCCTTGCGCGAAGTTGCCCTCGATATCAATGAGGGCGCAGATTTGGTCATGGTCAAGCCAGGGATGCCCTATCTCGATGTTTTACGCCGAGTCAAAGACACCTTCGCAGTCCCGACCTACGCCTATCAAGTCAGCGGCGAATATTCGATGCTGCGCGCCGGGGCCGATGCCGGGGGGCTCGACTGGGACGCGGCGATCCTCGAAAGCCTGATTGCCTTTAAGCGTGCCGGAGCCGATGGCGTATTGAGCTATGCCGCCTTGGAAGTCGCGGCACGTTTACGACGCGGTTAGGGCCGAAATAGATCTTCTTATTTACATTTAGAATGCATGGTATCTATCTGAAATAATGAAAAAAACTCTAAGAGTTTTAGGCTGGACTCTTGCCACAGTGACCCTCCTCCTGATGGTCAGTGCAGGCGGGCTCTATCTGTGGCTTAGGACGTCGCTCCCCACGACGTCTGGAGTAGTGTGGGTCACTGGGCTCAACGCCGCTGTCGACATCGCCCGCGATCGCGACGGTCTCGTACATATAAGTGCACCGGACCGGGCCAGCGCCTATTTTGCCCTTGGCTACGCCCATGCCCAAGATCGCCTGTGGCAGATGGAAGCGTTGCGGCGGCTCGGCACTGGGCGGCTGTTCGAAATCGCGGGCGCTCGCTTTATTCCCCAGGACCGGCTGATGCGGACGCTTGGCATCTTCCATTTGGCTAAGGCTGGACTGAAGCAGCTCTCACCCCAAGCGCGGGGTGTGGTTGATAATTACACCCGCGGCGTCAATGCCTGGATCAATGGCCATAAGGGGGCATTGCCACCCGAATTTGCCCTGTTCTTTCATCAACCCGAACCATGGCAGCCCGCCGATTCGCTGATTTGGGGCCGGATCATGGCCTTGAGCCTATCTGGCAGTTGGCGCCGGGAATTAACCCGCATGCAGATGCGTGCCCGCCTTACGCCAGACATGATTGAACGTCTCTATCCCCCCGATTCTCCCAATACCCCGGTCACCGTTACGGCCCCCGTGCGTGCCTCGCAAAAAACGGCCCCTGGTATTGGCCTGCAAAACACCATGCCGGTTTCTGCCTCGATCTCCCCCCGTGCCATTGCCGCTTTGCTCAATGCCCTCCCACCTGCACCTCCCGCCACAGGCGCGTCAAACAGTTGGGTCATGGCTGGCAATCGCACCACGAGCGGCAAGCCGATCCTCGTCAATGACCCCCACCTCAGCTTCCAGGCCCCAAATATCTGGTACCTCGCGCGGCTATCCATACCGGGCCTGACACTTACCGGGGCCACGGCGCCCGGGGTGCCCTTCCATGTCCTGGGCCATAACGGACGCATTGCCTGGGGAATGACAACCACCGGCGCCGATACCCTCAACCTTGTGGTTGAGAAGCTCATAAAGGGCGACAACACCCGCTACCAAACCCCGGGCGGCCCCCAACCCTTCACCACTCGAATCGAAACCATCCGTGTTCGCAACGGTGAGGATATCCGCCTCACCATTCGCGAGAGCCATAACGGGCCTGTAATCTCCGACTTGTCCCGTGCCGCTGCGGATGCCGCCGGGCCTGGAGCCGTATTGGTTCTGCGCGCGCCCATGTTGCGCCACGATGACGCCACAGCCGAAGCGCTTTTCCAGATCAACAAAGCCACCGGATGGCAGGATTTCACCAAAGCACTCGAACTGTTTCACAGTCCGGTACAAAACCTGACCTATGCGGATACGAGCGGGCATATTGGCTTTTCCGTGGCGGGCCGAATACCACGCCGTAAGCCAGGTACAAACCCAGGCACAAACGGGGCTAACGACTTTATCGAAGCGGTCCGCCTACCCCGTCTGTTTGAACCCGATCGCGGCCTGATCATCAACGCCAACAATCGTGTGGTCGGGCCAGGCTATCCTTACGTCATTGCGCGTGACTGGGAAGCACCCTACCGGGCCCAACGGCTCGAGCAATTGCTGACTACCCCCGGCGCCAAGGATATCGCCAAGAGCCAAACCATATTGTTGGATGCAGTATCGCTGCCCGCACGTGAACTTCTGCCGATTATGCGACGTCTAACGGTTCGCAGTGCCGATAATCAGGCAGCACTTGATCTTTTAGCCGCCTGGGATGGCACCGCCAATCGCCGCCGGCCCGAAGCCCTCATTTTTGCTGCCTGGGGCCAAGCCATCATGGCCGCCGTATTCACCGACGAACTCGGCTCACTCGCTGGGCGCTTTTTGCGTCTTCGTCCGGCACTTCTGCACAGGGTTTTAGAACAAGACACGAGCTGGTGCGATGACACGTCCACATCCGGACATGTTGAAACCTGCACCCAGGTTCTCACCGCGGCGTTGCAAACGGCACTCGCCAATCTGCGCGCACGTCACGGCACCAATATGAGCACCTGGCGTTGGGGGGCGGCACA
>JBLHLO010000231.1:0-4225 GCA_047621105.1 Alphaproteobacteria bacterium | reverse complement strand
AGGCCATTCCACGGGCCTTTTTTGGGCCCCTTTGTCGGGCAGGTGCCCGTGGCGTTCTGAGTTTTCGACCATGGACTTGCGAAGCCTTGCTTGATTTGCTATCCCCATGCGGCCCGGACGCCTTGGCGCCCGAGTTTGTGCCTTATACTACCAGTCAAAATGCGGTCGTGGCGGAATTGGTAGACGCGCAGCGTTGAGGTCGCTGTGGGGGAGACCCCGTGGAAGTTCGAGTCTTCTCGACCGCACCATATTGATAAGGGCCCGGGATATATGATTCCCGGCCCTGAAATGTTGTAATGGGCACCGGCGGGTGCCCGCAACCTGGGAGTACGGGCATGACGGACCGCGATCCGCGTCCCGAGGCAGGCTCTGACGAGCTCTACGGCGTCACCGGTGATCAAGTTGCGGCCATGCGTGCGGCGCTTGACGCGCAGGACCTCCCCCTTGTCGAGGATCTGACCCTCGGCCTCCACACTGCCGACCTTGCCGACCTGATCGAAGGGTTGCCGACGAGTGAACGGCATCTCCTGATCGATATCATCGGCGCGCGGCTGGACCCGGAGTTGCTCACTTTTCTTGAAGAGCCGGTGCGTGATGACGTGCTTGAACGGCTTAGCACGAAACATGTCGCCGCTGCGGTTACCGAGCTCGACACCGACGATGCTCTCGACGTTGTGGCGAGCCTCGACGGACCGATTCAGGCTGAAGTCCTGGAGCAGCTCGAAGCAGCGGACCGCGCCACGCTAGAAGAATCCTTAAGCTTGCCCGAGGATTCGGCCGGGCGGTTAATGGAGCGTGAATTCGTCGCATTGCCGTCGCATTGGACCGTGGGCGAAATCATCGACCATCTGCGCGATGAAGCGGAAAAGGGAGGGGGAAGTCTGCCCGATGAATTTTATGATTTGTTTGTAATCGACAACGATGGGCGGCCCATTGGTATCGTCTCGCTCTCGCGAATCCTGCGCTCGCGCCGTCCGGTCCGCCTCGAAGATTTGATGGATAGGGACATCAACGCCATCCCGCTTGCCACGGATCAGGAAGACGTTGCTAATCTGTTTCTTCAGTACGATCTGGCGTCAGCCCCGGTGGTTGATGAGGACGGCAAGCTGGTCGGTGTTATTACGCACGACGATATTATGGATGTTATCCAGGATGAGGCCGAGGAAGACATCATGCTTCTGGCCGGCGTCAAGGAAGACGACATCTTTCATGCAACATTGAAAACGTCGCGTTCGCGACTCAGTTGGTTGGTGCTAAGCATGATAAGTGCCTTCACCGCCTCATTGGTGATTTGGTATTTTAAGGCGACCATAGAGCAGATCGTTGCCTTGGCAATTTTGATGCCCATCGTATCGGCGCTTGGCGGCAATGCCGGCACCCAGACTATGACCGTGGCGGTGCGCGCTATCGCGATGAAAGATTTGCACCGCGGCAACGCGGCTAGGATCGTCGGCAAGGAAATACTGGTCTCCGCCCTTAACGGTGCGGTGCTAGCGTCCATGGTCGGGGGTGTGGCCGGCCTGTGGTTTAGTTCGCTCGGGCTCGGGGTAATCATTGCCGCGGCACTGGTCATTACGATGTTGGCCGCGGGCGGTGCGGGGGTCGTGATCCCGCTCGCGCTCAACCGTTTCGGGGCTGACCCGGCGGTCGCCTCTGGGGTGTTCCTGATTACCGTCACCGATGTGGTGGGGCTCAGCGCCTTCCTCGGTTTTGCGGCGCTCTATCTGCTATAAAATGTACCATCAACAATAGGGGTGGCGAGACCGTGCCGGCCCAGCTAAAAACATAGCAAAACATGCCCCATGGGGGGCAAAGAGGAGCAGTTATGCCTAAAAAGACCATTGCCACGGGTACCGTTGCCGACGCCTACCTCCAACTATTGGCTGATCGCGGCGTCGATTACCTGTTCGGCAATGCGGGCACTGATTTTGCGCCGCTGATCGAATCCTTTTCCAAGCTCCGCGCTGGCGGCATCAAAGTGCCAGAGCCCATCACTTGCCCCCATGAGAACGTGGCCATGGGCATGGCTCAAGGGTTTTACGCGCGCACCGGACGGCCCCAGGCGGTTATGGTACACGTCAATGTCGGCACCGCTAATGCCATGTGCATGCTGATCAATGCCTACCGGGGCAATGTGCCGATCCTGTTTTCTGCCGGGCGGACACCGTATTCGGAAACCGCGACCCTGACGGCGGGGCGCACCGGGGAAATTCATTGGCCCCAGGAAATGTTTGACCAGCGCGCCATGGTGCGCGAAGTGGTCAAATGGGATTATGAACTGCCCAATGCCGAGGTATTGGAGACTGCCGTAGACCGCGCGCTAAACGCCGCCATGAGCTACCCCCGGGGGCCGGTTTATCTCACCCTGCCGCGCGAGGTGCTGGCCGCGCAGGCTGATAACTTCACTTATGATTCGCCGACCCGCCATCAACATGCCACGGCGCCGCAGCCGGATCTGAATGCGGTGGATGAGGCCGCTGCCCTGATTGCCAAGGCGGAAAATCCGTTGATCATTACCTCCAGCGCCGGCCTCGATTACGAGGATGTGGATGTTCTTGGTCGCCTGGCGAACCGGTTTGCCATTCCCGTCACCCAGCGCAAGCCCCGTTACATGTGCCTGGGCACCGATCATCCGATGAATGCCGGCTACAACCCGGACCCGATGCTTGATGCCGCTGATGTGATCATTGTTGCTGAATGTGACGTTCCCTGGATTCCTGCCAAGAAGGCCCCCGGAAACGATTGCAAGATCATCCATCTCGGGGCCGACCCGCTTTTTGCCAATTATCCAATCCGTGGTTTTCCGGCCGATATCGCCATTACCGGCATACTTAAGGCATCGCTTAACGCGCTCGATAAGGCGCTTGAGACAGAAGAGAAGGCGGCGCAATCGCGCATTGATGCGCGCCGCAAACGGGTTGCGGCTTTGCGTGCCGATCAGGCTGAACATAAGAAGGCCATCCTTGAAAAGGCGTCCACCGACAGCCCGATTCATCCCGCTTGGGTGTCCCATTGCATTGATCAGGTCAAGGATGACGATGCCATCGTCATTAAGGAAAGCCAGTTGATGCATCACCATATGAACTTCACCCAACCGGGTACGTTTTATTCGCTGGGGTATGGTGGGGGGTTGGGCTGGAGCCTTGGCACTTCGCTCGGGATGAAACTGGCTGATCCCGATCGTCAGGTGTTCTGCACAGTGGGCGATGGGGCCTATATGTTCGGCAACCCGGTGGCGGCTCATTACATCTCCAGCGCCGAGAAATTGCCGGTCCTGTTCATGGTCTTTAACAATGCCATGTGGAATGCGGTCCGGCGTAATACTCGTGAGGTCTATCCCGAGGGTTATTCCGCTAAGTCAAACTGGGAACCACTGACGTATTTTCAGCCAGGCACAGCCTATGAGAAAGTGGTTGAGGTAGCTGACGGCTATGGCGAGCGGGTCGAGGACCCGGCCGAATTGCCGAAGGCATTGGACCGCGCCATGAACGAGATCGCCAAGGGTCGTCAGGCCCTATTGAATATCGTGTCTAAGAACGGCTAGGCGCGGTCCCAGGAGTCTCAGGACATGGCGCTGCATTTGCTGAAGTTGGCCGTCAGTGTCTATTCGGTTACTGACCTTGTCCGTTTTCAGAAGGCGCGCCGGGCCGCGCAGCGTGCCGCTGGCGACAAAGGCAGCACCTATCATTACACCCGGAATTTTCCGCGCCGCGCCGAAGAAGTTCTCGACGGGGGTTCACTCTATTGGGTGATCCGGGGGGAAATCATCGCCCGCCAGCGTATCCTTGGCTTCGACGAAAGCCAGCGCCCGGGCAAGCAGCGCAAGCGTTGTGCCATCCGCTTGGCGGCGGAGGTCGTGCGCACGGTTCCCATGACCCATCGCCCGATTCAGGGCTGGCGCTATTTTAAGCCCGATGATGCGCCCCACGACCTGAAAGACGCCCCGGCCCAATCGCGAGCTAAAGGGGCCGAACGTCTGCCTGCCGAGATGGCGCGCGAGCTCAGGGAACTGGGGCTTATTTAATCTCCGCCATTTCTACACGGCACATCGGATGGATGAGGATGCCGGACTAGTTAAGCCCGAATGATCCCAGGATCCCGTCCATCACGTATTGTACCGCCAACGCGCCAAGGATGACGCCCAGAACACGGGTGATGACATTGGTGCCGGTAAAGCCTACCAGCCGTACAATGCGCGTCGTCAGGAAGAGCGCAAACAACACCA